>JAOAPR010000095.1 GCA_025463005.1 Bryobacterales bacterium
TGGTGATTGTTCCCGGCCTGGGACTCGTCCCGACCGATGCGGTTCTCACTTACGACCAGCTTCGCGCCATTGCGAACGTTCCGGTCGAAGCCGGCAATACTGCTTACAGTGCTCCGCTCCTGCGCGACGCATTGCTGTTGGACCAGCATGCCGGCCCCACTTGCCGATACGTTCTGCTCGGGAGTATCGCGACCGAGAAATATACTCGTCCACTGCTGAACGTGTTCGGTGAACGGCTTCTGTTCCCGGCTGAATTCGTCGGCCGCGGGGACATGAGTCGTGGGGGATTAATGCTGCGATGCGCCCGAACCTCTGAGGAGCTGTCCTACGTCGCCGTCCAAGGCGCAGTGCGGCACGGGCGCCGTCCGCCGAAACTGGAGCCATGGCGGAAGCAGTGATCCTGGTGGGCTTGCAAGGCGCCGGCAAGACGACCTTCTACCGAACCAACCTGCTGGACACTCATATTCTGGTAAGCGGGGACGTCCAAGGTTCGCCGCAGCGGCAGGCGGCGGTGCTTCGCGAGTGCATCGAGGCCGGCCGGTCATTCGCGGTCGACAATACAAATCTCACTCGAGCGGCCCGTTCGGCTTACATTCGCCCGGCCAAGGAAGCTGGATATCGGGTCGTGTGCTGTTATCTCGAGACCACCGTTCGAACGGCCATCGGCCGTAACAATCATCGTAAGGATAAGAAAGCGATTCCGGTGCCTGCGATACTCCGCGGCGCGAAAACACTCCAACCTCCCTCCATAGACGAAGGCTTTGATGAAATTCGCGTGATCCACCCGGATCCGAAACCCAGCACTTAAGCCGCTTTGTGCTTCCTGTGGGCTTTGGCGGTTTTTGCCGCCGCCTTCCCTTTGGCTGGGGTCGATTCGAGACTTCGCTTCAGCGCTTCCATGAGGTCGACCACCGGGGCCTTCCTCGGCGCGCGGATCGAAGTGATCTTCTGACCTTTCCGCTTCTGCTCGATCAGCCGCTCTACGTTCTCACGATAGGTGTCGTGCAGCTCCTCGGGCTTGAAGTGACCGGCCAGGTGTTGGATCAAGTCCTTGGCGAGTGCCAGTTCCCTGCCCGCAGCCTTTGTTCCCGGTTTGATGGCCGGCTGGTTCGCCGCGCGTATTTCGTTCGGGTAGAACAGAGTGTGCAAGAGCAGGCTGTTATTGGCGGCGCGAATGAGCACGGCGTGTTCCCGGTTGTGCATGGTCACTTTAGCGATGGCGTTGTACTGGGTTTCGGCCAAGGCCTGGAGAAAAAGCACGTACGGTTTGCTGACCGCTTCGTCCGGCGCCACGTAATAGGAGCTTTCAAGGTAGATTGGATCGACCTCTTTGTCGGGCACGAATTGCAAGATTTCCATCGTAGTCGCAGTCGGAGGAGCGATCTTCTTTAGCTCTTCATCTTCCACCACGACGTATTCGCCCTTGCTCACCTGATAACCCTTTACGATTTCGGATCGGTCCACCGGTTTATTCTCTTCCGCGCAATACCAGACTTCCTTAATCCGCGAAAGATCCTTGCGGTGAAGCATATTGAAACGGATGTGATCCGGCCGAGCGGCTGAGTATAGCCGGACAGGAAACGAAACCAGACCGAAGCTCAAGAAACCTTTCCATACAATGGCGGGCATGAACCGGCCTCCGTTGTTTGTAGGTAGCAACTTTGCTTCCAAATAAGGTTGGCAGGGCAATTGCTGCCGCTAAACCGATGCCTGCCAAGCGCGTTGACGACGCATCGCGCTATCTTCCGGAATCGAAGACCCTACCTGCGCTCAGAAATGCGGTCCAGAAGTGCAAGGCGTGTGATCTCTACAAGAATGCAACGCAGGCGGTATTTGGAGCCGGACCTGCCTCAGCCCGCATCGTCTTCGTCGGCGAACAACCCGGCAATGAGGAGGACAAGCAAGGACTACCATTCGTGGGGCCGGCCGGAAAACTGCTCGACCGTGCGCTGGTCGAAGCGGGTATCGACCGGTCCGAGGTGTACGTCACCAACGTCGTGAAGCATTTCAAATTCGAGGAACGCGGCAAACGCCGGATCCATAAAAAGCCCAACTCAGCAGAGATAAATGCCTGCCGTCCGTGGCTCGAAGCGGAGATTTCTGTGATCAAGCCCAAGATCATCGTGTGCCTGGGCGCCACGGCGGCGCAGGCAATCCTGGGCCGTACCTATCGTCTAACCAAGGAACGCGGGAAATTCACCCAGCACGAATGGGCTCCCTACGTCAGTGCGACGATTCATCCCTCCGCGATCCTTCGTGCGCCGGACGAGGAGCAACGACATCAGCAATTCCAGGACTTTGTGGCCGACTTGAAACAGATTAAGAATAAGTTGCAGCGAGCGTCGGAAGCCGAGGAAGGACCGTTTCTATCGCTGGATCGTGATAAGGTTGCCGGCCGGAGTCGTTGAATTTTGGTACGTGCAACTGACGGGGTTGTCTCCGCTGGGTGCATCGGCCGGAACGGTCACAAACAACGCAAACAGTCCCGGACTGATCATCACCGCTGTACTCACCTGGGCCGTCATGCCTCCGATTTGACAAGTCGGGAACACTGGCATTGACGCGGATTGGTTTGCCGAGCCATCCACCAGGGCGGTTGACGGAATGCCGAAACCTACCGCCCACAAGATAACGCTCTCCAGCGGGCTAGCAGGCGTCGACAAACCTGAATACAAGCTGGTGGGACCCAGCAAGCTTCCGTTCGTATGCGTTGCGACAACATATTTCTGGTTGAAGAGAAGCAGGGAGGGAGCGACGGATTGTTTGTTCACCGTAAATGGCGCGCTCGACACCGTGCCGTTAGTCACGACGACCTCGATAGCGCCCACTTTGTCGTCAAATGGGCTCAAGACGTTGATCTGGTCGGTGGTGCATAGCGCGCTGGTGGCTGCGCTGCAGTAAAACCACACGTAAGCGGGCTTGCCATTGATTTTGACGCTCACCCCGCCGACCTGCGTCGGCATTCGACCAGAGGCGAACTCGGGAGCATTGCTCCAGAAAACGTCAGTGGACGGGATGTTCGGCATCACAAGGTTCGATCCCTTGATGCCGATCCAGGTGTTCTGAGCAATGGTCGATCCTGCCCCGGCAGTTTCGACGGAGGTGATCACGGGGACAGGCGCGCTGACGGTAAATGGCACAGAAAACAGCAGGCTACCCTTATTGAAGACGCGCACTTGCCACGATCCAACGGGGCTGAACGGAATATCCTTGATGGTCAGCTTGGCGCCGCCAAAGCAAGTGGTTCCCGTGGTCTGACCCCAGCTCCCGCCGAATCCCTGGAGCACGCTACCCATAGGCGCGATCCAGTCGTAGCTCAAGGAGTCGCTCGCGCTAACCGTCGCGCTGAAATATAAATAAACGGCGCTGGCGGTAGTGGAAACCGTGGTTGCGGCGGGAGGATCGGGACATCCGGGACCCGGCGCCTGGGTGGTGATCCTTTGTTTGCTGAAGACTGCGCTAGTCGAGGCTCGAACGTCGAGTAGAACTGCATTCGAGGTTTTGCCGCCGCTCGCTACAGTGATGGCGATACTCCCGGACGAAGAGGCAAATGAGCCAGCCACTGTTGCGAGCAGTTGGGTCCCGCTCAGAATGACGGTCGGAAGTGGGGTTCCCATCCACAGCACGGCGCTCCCGGGAGCGAAGCCTGTACCGTTCACCGCCAAAGTAAAGTCTCCCGACCCAACGATGACCGAGGTCGGATTCAAAGACGCGATTGCAGGCGAGCCCCACCGAGCCGCGAGATTGTTGATCAAGTTGGATCCGTCGACCGAGCCTAATCCGGTTACCAGATCATATCCAGGTCCCGCGGAGTAGCCCATCGAACCTGCTGAACAATCCTTTGTAAAGGCGAAACACGAAACGCTGTTACTTCCGGATACCACGTCGTGAAAAACGCCTGACGTGCCTCCCGCGAGCGCATAGAGGTTAGGATTGATATTGCCTTGACCAGGTTGAGTCTGGATCCCGTTGGATATCAGATATTGATTCGCCAGAGCTAGAATCCCAGCGAAAGCGGGTGCGGCCGCCGACGTCCCCGCGAATATGTATCCTTTGCCTTCGCTGGTAGCAAGATAACCATCATGCTGCGCGGAAGATAATGCAATATCCGGCACGGCGCGGGCATCGGCGCTCAAGGCCCCTGGCGCCGATTGCCAGGAAGGTCTGGGAAACACGACGCTCAAGCCCCCGCCGCTCGCGGCCAAACCGCCGGCCCCGGATTCGTTCCATGCTGTCTCCGGAATATATGAGAGCGCGGAGGAGAGAGTCCTTGAATTCGACGTTGCCCAGTAGCTGCCGCCGCTCTCGTCGAACTGCGTTCCTCCGACCCCGGTCACCTCTGGAAGGCTCGCTGGAAAACTGACGGCTAATCCGCGAGAGGCGAGCAAATTCGCGGTGTCAAACGCATTATCGCAGCCGGCCGCGCCGGAATCGCCCGACGACACAACCCAGGTGATACCCTGCGCGTTCGCCTGCTGCGCCAAAGCTTGCGAAGATTTCATGTAACTCAGGGGCAGTCTCTGTTCGCAACTACCGTAACTGTAAGCAATGATGGGAGCCAGATTTTGATCGACCGCATAGATCACGGAAAACAGGACATTCGTCGAGTAAACATAAACGATACTGGCGTTGCGGGCTACTGCACCCACCCATTCGACATCCAAATCTCCTTCCGACTGATCGTCGGTTTTGCCCGGATCGCGGCTGCCCGGCACCAGAATAAGTTGAGGATCGTTCTTCGGCAAGCCGACATTTCTGCGAAAGGTCTGAACGTCGGCGACATCTATCGCGGATTGCCCGGCCACGACGATTCTCTGTCCCGAACCGTCATAACCGGCCTCATATAGAGATGTCAGATTGTAAATGGTTGCAAAGTCGTCCGGCGCAAGATAATGAACGCTGCCGGACGTATAAAGCGGACGCTTGGAATTCGGAGCACCGGCCCTGATCGGACGAAAGTCATCCAGGCCCAGGATGCCCAGGACGACTGGTTCGACGGCGATAGGAATCGCGGGCTCGCTGGCATTGGCAAAATGCAATTCTCCGTCCACCAGGTACCGCCGCATTTCAGTATGCAGAGCGGTTTGTACCTGCCCAGCCGCTCCGCTGAACCTGATCGAGGTGCGGGCACGCGAGATCTCCTCAATCGTCAGCCCTTCCGACTGCAGCCATGACACGATTTGGGCGATGTCATCGCTGCTAGCGCCGAAGCGATCCGCAAATTGTTCCGGACTGAGCCAGTTGTGATAACCAGGAGATGTTGGATCGTGCTGTTCGGCCAAGAGCTGGTCCAAGGCCGTTTGCTGCGCGTCGGAGCGCCGTAGCATCAGCACCAACGGGCCGACGGTAAACGACGGGTCGATAGCCCCTGCATCGAATCGCGGGATCGCGCTTGGATGAACATTCCCTTTCAGCGCAACAGTTCGAGAATGATCGATGGTGGCCGCGATCCGATTCTCCTGCGCTGCAAGCGCGCCGGACAATAGTGATAAGAGCGCTGCCCTCCGAACGAACTTAAAATTCGCCAAGCCCTAACCTCATGGACCCCTATGACTTACACCCCAAATTGTTCGGTATTGGCCATTTTACACCGCAATCTTGCGCTTGTATATAGTTCTAAGGCGAATCGCAGCCGGTCTAACTCTCCAGAAGGATGTCAAGAAAGGTAGTTCTATTTCTCCCGCCATATACGGGTGGGCTAATCGGACCGCCTCTCAGCTTGCTGAGCCTCGCTTCGCCCCTTCGGGAAGCCGGATTCGAACCCCGGATCATTGATGGAGCGCTACAGCCGGACTACTTGGACCGGCTTGAAAAAGAGATTCAAGACTGCCTTTGCTTCGGAATCTCGTTACTCACGGGACCCATGATTCCCAAGGCGATTGGAGTTGCGCGCCATGTGAAGCGGCTGCGTCCCGATCTGCCCGTCATCTTCGGGGGATGGCATCCAAGCCTCTTGCCCGCTCAGACTTTACGCGAGGATTACGTGGACGCCGTCGTGCTCCATCAGGGGGAGCTTACCCTCCTCGAGACAGCCCAGCGGCTAGCTGCCGGCAGCAGTCTCGATTTCGTCGCGGGGTGTTGGTTTAAGCGGAACGGCCGGATCGTTCAAGGTCCGGATCGGCCTTCCTCGGCTCTTTCGAAGTTGCCCACGCCCGCCTACGATCTGGTGGATTTCGACGCCTATGAGGCAAAGAGCGGCGAGCGCAGCTTGCCCTATGCGACCAGCGTCGGCTGCCCTTATGACTGCAGCTACTGCACCGACGCGGTGTTTTACAATCGCCGTTTTAACGCGTATGATGCCCGCCGCGTGGCGGACGAAATGGCTGAATTGACGCAGCGATTCCGTCTGCAAAAAATCGCCTTGGTCGATTCTAATTTTCTGGTGAACACGCGCAGGGCGGCGGATATTGCACGCGGCCTGATCGCATCGGGAGCTCGCGTCGAGTGGACCTTCCAGGCATCTACCGACCTTCTCTGCCGAATGAACGACGCCGACGTGGAAGCGCTGGCGGAGAGCGGCGTCACGCATATAGGATTTGGAACGGAATCCGCTTCCGAGCCGCTCCTCCTCAAGATGAACAAGCAGCATCAGCATGTCACTGACATGTACGAAGCGGCGCGCAAGTGCAGAAACGCTGGTATTCGCGTAACGTACAACCTTATCTTCGGCTACCCGGGCGAAACGGAAGCGGACCGCGCCGAGACCTTCCGCGTAATGAGCGATATCAACGATCGCTTCACGAACGTCAGCTTCTCGCCGAACATTTTCACGCCCTATCCGGGAATACCAGTTTGGCCGGAGCTGCGAAAGTTAGGCATGAAAGAGCCCCAATCGCTCGCGGACTGGGGTGAGATCGACCTGAAAGGAAATGTGCTCCCCTGGATGCGCGGCGAGACTTACCGCCTTGTCCAGCGCGGAGTCGCTTTCCTTATGCTAAAAACCGAAGTGACAAGGGCAGTCCGCCGCGAGCATCAATCGCCCGCTCGGCGTCTGCTGCTTGAATGGATTGGCAAACCGCTCTCCTGGCGCGTGAAGAATTACTGCTTCCGCTTCCCGGTTGAACTAGGGCTGGCTTGCGTGCGCCGCTGGCTCATTATCAGACGATCTCTCTTAACGGGACGAGGTCTGAGCTTCCGGCTTGGCCAGAGCTGATCCAGAGGTTTGCGAAACACACCGCTGAGCGGTTCTGCGGGATGGTTATGATACCTTAAACCTAAAGATAAACATGCCCGCGCTGAGGCTCGTTGGCTTTCTACTCTTGCTGGCCGGTTGGGGGCTTGCGTTGGCGGCAATCGGGATGCTTACGTCCGACGTTCCGCGAGCGTCGTTCGTGCTGGCTGGCGTCGGCGTGGAGTTGCTTGGTCTCGCTCTTTTGAGCAGGTGGCATGTGTTGGCGCGGGAGGAAAAGGGTTGAATCCACCCGCCGCACTGCCAGATTTGGCAGCCGCAATCTGCGCTCTGTGCATACTGCTCGTGCCGCTGGCGACTGCCGGACTTGCCTTAATCAATACCGGGCTCGGGCGCTCACGCAACGCAGCACACGCGATGATGTCGTCTCTGTGCGTGCTCGCCGTGGCCGCAGTCGCTTACTTTGTTTGCGGCTTTTCGTGGCAAGGGTTCCCGGGGCGCGCTGCCTACGCTGCACAGGCCGGCGGGAAGTTGTGGAACTGGATCGGAAGGGATCCCTTTTTCCTGCGAGGCGTTGATTTCGGCGGGTCATCCGCTTCCTTTGCCGCCTGGTTCGGGATGTTTAGCGCGGGCCTTGCTGCGCTGATTCCCCTTGGATCAGGCGCCGAGCGCTGGCGGCTGGGAAGCATTTGCGCTTCCGCCGCGATCCTAGCCGGGTGGACCTATCCATTGTTCGCGCACTGGGTCTGGGGTGGCGGGTGGCTCGCCCAACTTGGTGCGAATTTCGGACTCGGCCGCGGTTTTGTAGACGTGGGCGGCGCCGGCTCGATCCATGCCGTCGGCGGTTTGACCGCTCTGGCGATCGCCTGGATACTGCGCCCGAGGCGCGGTAAGTTCGCACAAGGGATGCCGACGGCGATTCCCGGCCATAATGCGGTATTCGTGCTGTTCGGCTGCCTGCTGGCGTTGCTCGGATGGCTCGGTCTCAACACCGCAGGCGCGATCCTGTTCGCAGGAATGGAAGCAGGGCGTGTGCCCCTGGTGGCCATCAACACGATGCTTTCGGCCGCCTCCGCAACTCTTGCCTCAACCTTGATTACGCGTGCGCGCTTCGGAAAACCGGACGCCTCGCTCAGCGCCAACGGTTGGGTTGGCGGCTTAGTGGCGTCGAGCGCAGTATGCGCGTTCGTAATCCCTGTAGCTGCGATCCTGATCGGCTTAGTCGCGGGCGCGCTGGTAACGCTCTCGATCGAATGGCTGGAGGTTCATCTCCATATTGACGATCCCGGAGGAGCCATCTCGGTGCACGGCATGGCCGGGATCTGGGGTCTGCTGGCAATAGGCTTTTTTGATCATCTGCCGGGCTCCAGTGGTTCCAACCAGTGGCTGGCCCAAATGGTCGGTGTGGCGACCCTGCTGGGCTTTGTGTTCCCGCTCACTTACGCGCTCAACTGGCTTCTCAACCGCATTTCGCCGCAGCGGGTTAGCTTGGATGGCGAGCGTCAGGGAATGGATCTGCACGAATTGGGCGCCAATGCCTACCCGGAGCTGGTCACTCATCAGGAAGATTTCACGCCGCGCTAGATGTTGCAGGCTTGAGATCCGAATTATGAATGACGAGCCACGAAAAACAACAGCCCGAAGATCACCACCGGAATCAACGCAAGCATCACGTAAAACAGAACCTGGCGGGCCATCGGCGAGCGGCGCTTTCTCCAGTTGACCAATTCGGCGCGGTCCGCGACGCCCACCTTCTCGGGATGCTGCAGATCCCACGTAAATTCTTCCGCATTCTTGTAGCGATTTGCAGGCTCGCGTTCAAGCGCCCGGTAGATGATCTCCTGCAGCTCCGGGGACACATCGGGATTGGCTGCGCGCGGCGGAATGGGGTCGTTCAGCACGCGATCATTCATGATGGCGAACGGATTCGTTCCCGTGAAGGGAAGTTTTCCACTGAGCATCTCGTACAGGATCACTCCCAGTGAATAAAGATCGCTGCGCTTATCGCCTCGGCTGCCCTTGACCTGCTCCGGTGAAATGTAGTCCGGCGTGCCCATCACCTGGGACAGTTTGCCGAAGGTCAGCCGGCGCGCGCCGGTCTTGGCGGCGATCCCGAAATCAATAAGCTTAATGCGGTCTTCGGGGTCCACCATGATGTTTTCGGGTTTCAAGTCCCGGTGTGCGACGCCGCGGCTATGAATATGTTCTAGCGCCTCCAGAACACGCAGGGCGATCCGGATGGCACGGTCCTGTGGGAGCGGGCGCTGCTCATGGATAATATGCCGCAGCAGCCGGCCATCCACCCACTCCATCACCATGTAGATCCGGCTGCGTTTCTCTCCGTCGTCGAGCACCTTCATGACGCCCTGATGGTCCATCAGCTTGCCGATTTCCGCTTCGCGCTGGAAACGCTCGAACAGGACTGGATCGGCTTCCATCTCCTCATGAGGAACCTTGATCGCGACCGGTTTGCCCGTACGGGTGTCAGTCGCTTTGAAGATCGAAGCCATGCCGCTGCGGGCAGCCACGCTCTCGATTCGGTAATGGTCGAGAAGGTCCCCGACTTTGACTGGAGTCATCGTCCGCGAATGATTTCGCTGTGAAAGGCCGGCCGCCCCGAACCGGCAGCGAGTCCCATTCTAGCGCAGCTTGTACGGGCGCCCCCGATACATACCGATACGTTCCACGCTGTGAATGCGGATCAACTGGACTGTGACGTTATCGCTTCCGTCCTCCTGGTTAGCGAGTTCCACCAGACGCTCCGCGGCGGCGTGCAGGTCGTCGTCGTCGCGCACCAGGTCCGCAATTTCGGCGGCCGGAAGAGCGCCATGCAGCCCGTCGGAGCACAACAGCAGCACGTCCTCCGGGAAAATCTGGTGCTCGCTGGTATCCACGCTGACAAAAAGGTCATTCCCTACCGACCGGCTCAGAACGTGCCGCGTTTCGGCCCGCGCGGCTTCCTTCGCCGACATCACTCCTATCCGTACTTGATCGTTGACCAGAGTGTGATCTCGCGTGAGAGCAGCCGCCAAGCCCCGCCGGATGAGGTAGCAGCGCGAATCTCCCACGTGCGCAACGGTTGCCCTGTCGAAGCGCAGCGCGCAGGCGACCAGGGTGGTCGCCATGCGAACGCCGCCCGGTCCTGCCGCTCTCCCCGTCTCGTAGACCAGCGTGTTCGCGGCTTGCACCACACGCGCCAGCACACTCGAATGCGGCTCGCCTGGCGCCGCGCGGCGAAATCCTTCGAGCATGCTTTCGACCGCTGTGCGCGAAGCGACTTCCCCCAAGTCCTGGCCCCCGACGCCGTCGGCGAGCGCGAACAGCCACCCGTGTGAGCGCGCTCGCTCGGGCGTATCCGGAACCACGCACCCCAGAAAATCTTCGTTGTGGCCGCGCACTCGCCCGGGATCGGAACGCTGAGCGAATTCGAGCTCTAACATGGATCTCTCTTGCGCCGGCGGGATTGCTGAAAGCAAAAAATGGGGCGAGCCGCAGCCCGCCCCTTCTCTCACACGAATGAATCCATTAAATGCCTTTGGCGGCGCTACGCGGAACCAACGTTGACCGGCCCGTGGCCTTGCTAGACCGCATGAAGTAGATTCCGCCGAAGATCGCCCATACGGCGGCGACTCCCAAGGCGCCAAACGGCTCCATCTTGGTGCCGATCCCCATGAACGGCAGGACCAGGTACGCTATCATGCACCCCAGGTTCGCGACGATTCCGAAGAGTGGGATGAGCATGTGTTTAAGCGGGTTGTACATGGCATGTTTGTGGAACCCGACCATGCAGATGACGCAGCTCAGCCCGTACAGCAGGAACGTGCCGAAGTTGGAAGCCAGCGTCACCAACAGCAGTGTATTCGGCAGCGCTGCCATCCCATCGTGCGTGGTGTATCCGACGCTTGAAAGCAAACCTTGCGGCAGCGCTTTGATGTCGGCATCCTTGGGCGCCGATGCATCGCCGAACGCCACCGACACAGCGAGGCAGCCGACGATGGCCGAGATCACGGCCAGAGTCCAAATGGAGCGATGCGGGCTAAGGTTCGTAGCGTGCAGCCGACCGAAGTGATCGGGCAGCTCCTCATCTTTTCCCATGGCGTAGGTGACGCGCGCACCGGTGTTCATGCAAGAGAGCGTCGTGCCGATGATGGCCAGGAACACGGTGAAGGCCTGGATCTCCATGAAGGTTTTCCCGTGCCCGGCCCCGAAGATCGCGTTACCCACCATGATCATCATGTCGCCAATGGGCGCGGCGGACCCTGTCGCGCTCTGCATTGTGTAGCCGCTATTCAGGAAGTAGTTCGCGGCGAAATACTCGATCAGGTAGCAGAACGCCCCCTGTACCAGCAAGGATATGATCACGGCCTTGGGAATATCGCGCTTGGCGTTTCTTGCCTCCCCTCCCATGGAGGTTACCGATTCGAATCCGACCAGAATCAGAATGGCAATCGTCGCCTGGACGAAGGTCCAGCCTATACTGTGCATGCCGACGACGGATCCAGCGCTGGGATGGCTCAGGAAGTTCCCCTTATCGTCGGTGGCCGGATAGTCGATCTTGAACGGCACGGGCTGGCCGCTGGCGTCCAGCTTGGGCTTGGGAGTACCGTCAGCCGTACGCGAAACGACGTCGGTCGGCTTCCCATCCACGGTTTGGGTTTCGGTCGCGAACTCATATGAATAGGCCTCGCTTGACGTGGAATCGAAATTCCAGGCAACCGTTCCCGGCGGGTGGTTCATGCGATAGCCCAGCGCCATGACGGAAAATATCAGCAGCGCGCTGATCTGGATGACGTTGATGGCGATGTTCACCGAAGTTGCCCCGGTAACGCCGCGATAGGCGATCCATGCGACCAGGAAGGACGTTGCGATCGCCACCAGTCCCATGAAGACTGGGCCCGGCAGGGAAGCGCTCATAAAGCTGGGCCAGATGGTACCTGCCAGATAGCCGCATAGGACTCCCATCACGCCGCACATGACGCCCGGATAGATCCAGTAATACAAGTGCGAGCCCCAGCCCACGATGAACTTCGAAAGACGGGCGTACCTCCAGGCCTTCTCGTGATTCAAGAACGACTGCTCGGCGAAATAGTACGAACTTCCGGTGCCTGGATACAATTTCGCCAACTCCGCGTAGCAGACCGCGGTGGCAAGGCACAGCAGTAGCGCCAAAACAATGCCAGCCCACATCGCGGGCTGGGAGTTCCCCGCGGTTGCTTGGATGAAAAAGGTGAGCCAAAGGAAGGCTCCCGGCGCAATGAGCGCCATCGCGTTCATCGTCAGGCCGGTCAAGCCTAACGTTGCCTGCATTTGAGGTGCTTTATCTTCGGCCATGCGTATGAATCTCCTTTACTGCTGAATTAAAGCCAGCTCCCGCGGGCCCCCGTCCAGGAAGCCACCCTGCTCATGCCTGCTTTGCACGCTATCCACGGCCGCTTGTGCCTCGTTCGCGAGCGCCAACAATCGCTCCGCGTATTCTAAGGTGCGGCGGCCCGCCTCCGTAAGAATAGTGTTCTTGGAAAACGGGTATCGCCTGAACAGCGGAGCACCGAATTCACGCTCCAGAGCCTGGATATGGGCCGTCACGGTGGATTGACAACAGCCAAGTTCGGCAGCCGCGCGTGTGAAGTTTCGGGTAAGCGCGACGACCCGGAAGGTAACTAATTTGTGTAAATCGAGCATAGGTAAAACCCGTCTCATTCCAGGCAGAACTCCACTACTCTGTGGACTGGCGAAACAGACTGGGTTAAGCCTCAGTTCGAAAGGACAATGATACGGGAGAGCGCATCAGGAAGTCATAAGGAAAGAGTCAAAAAGTCATCAAGACGACGACCGGCATCACTCGGAGAGGGCCAATTCCATTCGTCTGCCGTTGCGGATGCGAATAGCGTCCGCAATCTCGTAGACCAGGACTGTGCCATCGTCACCGGACATGCCCGTACGGGCCGCACGCGAAATGGCATCGACCACTTCATCGGCACGATGGGCCGAGACCACCATTTCCAGCTTCACCTTTGGCAGGTCAATCTGATATTCGCCGCCCCGATAGACCGCCTTTAACCCTCCCGCTCCGCCGTGATCCAGAACGTGGAGGATCGTGACTCCCTCAATTCCCAGGTTCGCGAGAGCCGCCTTGACATCGTCCAACTTGAAGGGTTGGATAATCGCCTCGACTTTTAGCATATTTGAACCTCTCCGTTCAAACACTATCTGGAAGGGCATCAAGAAGTCATAGGGATTCCGTGAAGAAAAGATAAAGATCGGTCGCGACGGCCGTGATTTAACGGGTGATTGCGAACTTGTAGCCAACCCACGGTTCGGTCAGAATGTAACGCGGATGTGACGGGTCCGGCTCGATCTTCTTCCGGAGCTGATTTACAAATACTCGCAAGTACTGCACCTGGTCACCATAATCGGGACCCCACACGGCCTGAAGAAGGCGGGCATGCGGAATCGGAATATTGGGATTCACTACCAGGTAGTGCAGCAGATCGAATTCCTTGGGCGTCAGTCGAATCTCGTGGTCTTTCGCAATCACGCGCCGAAGCATGAGATTGATTTGTAAGTCACCAACCTGGACATTTTGATCGCGCTCCGGGACCATCGGCAGGCGCCGCAGAGCCGCTCGAATCCGGGCAAGCAGCTCGGGAGTGCCGAACGGCTTCGTGACGTAATCGTCCGCGCCCGCGTCGAGCGCGGCGACTTTATCCTCCTCTGAGTCGCTCACAGTGAGCATGATGATCGCGACCTCGGAACTTGCCCTGATCTCGCGGCAGGTTGCAAGACCGCTCATTCCGGGCATGTTCACGTCCAACAGCACGAGATCGAACCGGCTTTCTCTGATCGACTCGAGAGCGTCTTCGCCAGTGCGTGCATCGTGGACTTCGTACCCGCGCGACGTGAGCGTTGAGCGCAAAACCCGTCTGATTTGTGGTTCATCATCCACCACCAAAACGCGGCCGACGCTCATGATCGGGAAGACTCCTCCTGGGTGGGCAGGGTCAGGCAGAATTCGGAGCCCGATCCAAGAACGCTCTCAACCCTCAGATCGCCGCCATGCGCACGAGCGATTTCTCGCGCGATGTACAGACCCATGCCGCTTCCGGGAACCCGTTCTTTCGCGGACTGACGACGGTAGAACCTGTCGAAAATGCGCTCGCATTCCCCCTCCGGGATTCCAGGGCCTCGATCCCGCACTCGAATAGTTACGCTGTCCTCGTCGGCCTCCGCGGCGACCTCTAGTTCCGTCGCAGGCGACGAGTACTTCAGGCCATTGTCGATCACTTGCCGCAAGGCCATGGACGCCAGGTCGGGATCTGCGGAAACCCGCGGCAGTTTCTCACGCAAGTCGACACGCAGGCGGCGCCCGTCCAGGCGCGGGCCAAAGTCCTGCAGCACGCGGTCGACGAACTCTCTTACGGATACTGCCCGCAGCTCCAGGTGGATTTTGCTGGCGTCGATCTGCGCCATACGGGCTGCGTCGGTAACCAGCAGGTTCAGACGGCCGGCCTCCTCGTCGATGATCGTCGTCAGTTCGAGGACCTGCGGCGGGAGATTCGGGATATCCGTCAACACTGACGTGGCGGCTGCCGTAATCGATGTAAGTGGCGTCTTAAACTCGTGCGCGATTGCGTCGAGCAGGGTCGACTTGAACTCTTCGCTTTGGCGCGCGGCTTCGGCACGCGTTTCCGCTTCTTGCGTACGGACACGTTCCAGCGCGATCGCGACCAGTCTCAGCAGGGCCTGCAAGGCGCCCTCTGAAAGAGAGATTCCCATCAGGGCCAGGCTGCCAAGTGCTTGTCCCCCGCTGGTAATCACTGCGACGACTACTTCCGGTTCAATACGAGGCGAGCCCGTACCACTGATTACCGCCTCCCTCAATTCCACTTCGATTCCTGGCAGACTATGCTGACCCCCGTAAAACACATGGCCTGTTCCAGGATCATAAAGAGCGACCGAGCGGCAATCAAAAATGCGGGCGAGATTCTGGGCGACGTGAAAGCCGATTGGTCCGGCCATTCCTGTGAGGAGAATGGCCCGGCTGAGTTCGTAGAGCCGTTCCGTCTCCTGTTGGCGGAATTTCGCTTCTAAGGTTTGCTTCTTGGCACGATCCGAAAGATGACTCGCAACCAGAGAGGTGACCAGAAATGTGAAAAGGGCAACCCAGTTCTGGGGATCGGAAATAGCGAAGCGACCGATCGGCGGGAGAAAGAAAAAGCCAAAACAGACCATGGCTGTGACCGACGCCATCAGAGCTTCCATCAGCCCCCAGGCTGCCGCTATCACGAGAATGCCGAGAAGGTAGGCGAAACCGGCGGTCGTCGCGTTTACTTGCAGTAGCCTGAAACACACCTCTGTGATGCCGGCAATGATTGCCAGGCTTAGCGGCAGGCGAACCCACGACGAGCGTCCAATCGTCACTGCTATGCTCCTCACGCATTCTACAGGAGCCGCGCCAACAAGTCCCGTCTAACGGCGATCGTCTAGAATAGCAGCCGGAGGTAATCGATCAACTTGGGTCGGCGCACACTGCGGTTGTCGGCATCGCTAGCCGGTGTCGCCCTGGTGACCTATGCAGGCTTCCGGCTGCTCGCGCTCAACGCTACGACGCAAGGCTTCGCTTATCTATTGCTGATCCTGATCATCGCCAGTGGCTGGGGATTCTTCGAAGCCTCGATCTCCTCGATCGCCGCCAGTCTCGCCTTCAACTTTTACTTTTTCGAGCCGATTGGGACATTCACCATTGCGGATCCCCGGAATTGGGCTGCCTTGTTCACCTTCCTCGCGACTTCGCTGATCGCCAGCCGCCTTTCGACCGAAGCCAAGGAGCGAGCTCTTGAGGCTCTCGCCCGGCAGCAAGATTTAGAACGGCTCTACACGTTTAGCCGTGCGATCCTTCTGATCGACAACTCTGAGCCCTTCCCGAAACAACTCGTGCACAAGCTGGCGGATGTCTTCGAGCTGGGCTCAGCCGTACTCTACGACCGCAGGTCAGAGGAGTTCTATAGAGCCGGTCCTCTTGAGTTTGAAGGTTTGGATGAACAGCTTCGCGACGCGGCCCTGCAGGGAACTGTTTTCGCAGATCCTGAGCATAATCGTGTCATCACGGCTGTTCGACTCGGTTCCGAGCCAATCGCGGGTCTGGCCCTCCAGGGAATGCGAATGCCCGATGCTGTTCTGCAAGGGATCGCAAACCTTGTTGCCATCGGCCTGGAACGGGCACGGGCTCAAGACCTAGCCTCCCAGATCGAAGCGGCGCGACAGAGTGAGAAGCTTCGAGCAACGCTGATCGATGCTATGGCTCACGAATTCAAAACGCCCTTGACTTCGATCAAAGCGGCCACCACCGCGCTCTTGGCTGATCCCAATCGTTCTCTGGAAAGTCGAACCGAAACCATCAAAATCGCGGACGAGGAAGCGGAACACTTAACGGAACTGATCGACAACGCGGTGGACATGGCGCGGCTGGATACAGCGGAGATCCATCTTCAGCCGGAGCCTGGCCATATTGCCGAGCTCGTCAATCAGGTAGTTGCTTCGATGCGGCAGCGTATAGAAGATCGGCGTGTAACTGTCCAAAACGACGAATCCCCCGTCGCAATTGCTGTGGATCATAATCTGATGAAACTTGCGATCAAGCAACTTCTGGACAACGCTCTGAAGTATTCACCGCCGGACGTTCCTATTGACATCCACGTGTATGCCGGCGCTGGGAGCGTCTCGATAGATGTCACGGACCACGGCCCAGGTATCCCCACGCAAGAGCAAAATCGCATTTTTGACCGGCTATACAGAAGTCCTTCGGTACAGCATCAGGTGACCGGCTCCGGCTTGGGGCTGAACATCGCCCACAATATCGCGCGAGCTCATCACGGAGATCTGACTGTCGCGAGTCGTCCAGGCGAAACAACATTCCGGCTTACCTTACCCTTGGAACCCACAGGAGTCCGTAGTTGAGCGCAGGCCGGATTCTGGTGGTAGACGACGAGCCTCAAATTCGTCGAATCATGCGCACGGAGCTGACCACCGCAGGATATGAAGTAGACGATGCCAAGACCGGCGAGGAAGGACTCGTTAAACTCCGGGACTTTCGCCCGGATCTGGTGCTTCTTGATATCAATATGCCCGGCATGGGCGGATTGGCTGCGTGCCGGTCGATTCGCGCGGATACCGGCATCGCGATCATAATGCTCACGGTTCGCAATACCGAAGCGGCTAAGATCGAAGCCCTGGATGCGGGCGCGGACGATTTCGTCACGAAGCCGTTCAGCATGCCCGAACTGCTGGCTCGCGTCCGCGCCGCTTTGCGGCGGGTTCCGGTTGGGCAAACCTCGGCGACCAAGATTCACGTTGGCACGCTCACAATCGATTTCGCTGCCCGCGCGGTGAGTCAGGGCACAGTTACGTCTCACCTGACTCCGAAGGAATTGGACTTGCTCCGCTATCTGACGCAGCACGCGAACCAAGCGGTCTCTCATCGCGAACTCCTGCAGGCGGTTTGGGGCCCCGATTACGGCGATCAAGTGGATTACTTGCGTGTGTTCATCAAAACCCTGCGCAAGAAGATCGAGCCGAATCCGGAGCGCCCGCAATACGTTACCACCGAACCGTGGGTCGGCTATCGGTTTAACGGCACACCCGAGTCGTTATAACGACGACAATAGCCGAATGGACGCCTTGACCGTCTTTGGTCTGTTTGCCGTGACAGCCATGCTGGTGTGCTACGCACTGGAGAAACGCGGCCCTGGATTCATCTTGGCGTTTGCTGTTTCCTGTGTGCTTGCTTCCGCTTATGGCTTTCTTCAGGGCGCTTGGCCGTTTGGATTGGTTGAGAGCATCTGGTCCGGCGTCGCACTACGTCGATGGTGGATAGAACGAAGCTCCGCTCGAAAGACACTGTTGTAGCAAGTCGATCTCCCTCCCAACAGACGCCGAATCTTTATAACTTCTTCACGGCTTTTCCATGACTTCTTAAGACCTTGGGGAATATTCTCAAGACGTGGAAGGGCAGAAGAACATGTCACTCGCTATCGAAAGACACCTGACGCCGGCTCCTGGCCACCCCACCCAGCACGCGGTCGAGCAGCAGGATCTGAGCCTCAATATTGCTGTGGTTTTTACATCTGTGGAGTCGACGCTGGCGGCCCTAAAGGAAGCAGGAGCCCTGGCCCAGAGCCTGGGTGCACAGATCACGCTGTTGGTGCCGCAAGTGGTTCCGTATCCACTGCCTCTCGAAAGCCCGCCTGTTCTCATCGACTTCAGTGAAAAGCGTTTTCATGTCATCGCGAGCCAGAGTTCAGTTGAGACGAAGGTCTGCATCTATCTCTGCCGGGATCGATTGGAAGCCCTCAAGAGTGTATTGCGGCCGGGTTCTATCGTCGTCATAGGCGGACGAAAGAGATGGTGGCCGACGGGGGAAGAGCGTTTGGCCCATAAGTTGCGAAAAGCTGGTCACGAAGTATTTCTTAAGCAAACGGAGTAGCCACACATGCTTGATCTCTTTTATGTCGCGATTGGATGCACGTTTGTGCTTGCCTGCTGGGCCTTCACGAAGGCCTGCGACAAGCTTTGATTGTGCGAGCTAGGAGAACGTCATGGATTACATCATTGCCGGCATCGCGTCGCTGGGATTGTTCATTTACCTGATCTACGCGCTTCTCCGCCCGGAGAAGTTTTAGGAGAAAACGATGACGAGCGCTGGAGTATTACAGATCGCGATCTTTTTCGGGCTGATCCTCATCTGCACGAAACCTTTGGGCGCTTTCATGGCGCGCTTGTTCGAGGGACAGCGTACCTTCCTGCATCCCGTCTTACGGTGGCTCGAAGTACTCACCTACAAAGTAATCGGCGTGAAGGAGGAGGTGGAGCAGCGCTGGACGCAGTACGCCGCGGCGCTATTGAGCTTCAGTATCTTCGGCTTCCTGCTGACCTATCTGTTGCAGCGAGCCCAGGGCTTTCTGCCGCTCAATCCTCAGAACTTCAACGCCGGCAACGTGCCTCCCGACCTGGCATTCAACACGGCAACCAGCTTCGTCACCAACACCAACTGGCAGGCGTACTCCGGCGAATCGACCTTGAGCTATTTCGTGCAGATGGCGGCTCTGACGGTCCAGAACTTCGCTTCTGCGGCCGCCGGCATCGCGATTGCCGTTGCCTTAATCCGTGGGTTCGCCCGGCAGGAGAAAAGGACCATCGGTAACTTCTGGGTCGATGTGACCCGCGCCACGGTATACGTGCTGGTCCCGCTATCAATCATCGCCGGTCTTCTGTTCGTCTCGCAGGGCGTGATCCAGAATCTGCATCCCTACACCGAGGTGACCACCGTTGAGGGCGCGAAACAGATCATCGCGCAGGGGCCGGTAGCCTCGCAAGAGGCCATCAAACAACTCGGCACCAATGGCGGCGGGTTCTTCAACGCAAATTCGGCGCATCCTTTCGAGAATCCTACACCGCTTAGCAACTTGCTGCAGATGTTCCTGATTTTCTTGATCCCGGCGGCATTGACATACACGTTTGGAAAGATGGTGGGCGATACGCGGCAAGGGTGGGCCATATTCGCGGCCTTCTCTGTCATGTTCCTGATCGGCGTCTTCGTTTGCTACCACTTTGAGCAGGCCGGCAATCCCATCCTGGCCAATTTGGGGCTTCAAACCACAGCCACCTCGGGGCAATCGGGCGGGAACATGGAAGGCAAAGAGACCCGCTTCGGAATCGCCAACTCAGCGCTGTTCGCCACGATTACCACGGACGCGAGCTGTGGCGCCGTAAACAGCATGCACGATAGCTACACTCCCTTGGGAGGCCTGGTTCCGATGTTCAACATCATGACCGGCGAGGTGATCTTCGGGGGCGTGGGGGCTGGTCTATACGGGATCTTGCTCTACTGCATCCTGGCAGTGTTCATCGCCGGACTGATGGTGGGCCGGACACCCGAGTACATCGGCAAAAAGATCGAACAGAAGGAAGTCAAGATGGCCATGCTGGCAGTAATCGCTACTGCCTTGAGCATTCTGGTCTTCAGTGCGCTCAGCACTGTGATTACTTTTCCGGCCAAGGGCTATTGGAATCCTCCAGGCGCCGCAATAGCCAACCTGAACAACAGCGGTCCGCACGGCTTGAGCGAAGTCCTATACGCCTACGTAAGCGGTACAGGCAACAACGGCAGTGCTTTCGCGGGCATCACGGTCAACACGCCCTGGTACGATCTGACGATCGGTTTGGCGATGTGGATGGGCCGGTTCCTGTTCCTGATTCCCTTGCTCGCGGCGGCCGGAAGTCTCGCCGCCAAGAAGAAGATCCCCTCTACGGTGGGAACCTTTCCCACCCACGGCCCGTTGTTCGTCGGACTGCTGGTCGGCACCGTGATCATTGTCGGCGCCCTGACCTTCTTCCCGGCGCTTTCGTTGGGGCCGATCGTCGAACATTACCTGATGCAGAGCGGCAAGCTCTTTTCCATGATTCTCTTGCCGCTTCAGGGGATTTGGAGCT
>JAOAPR010000097.1 GCA_025463005.1 Bryobacterales bacterium
CATGGTGGGTCTCCAGGGGATTTACGATCGGGTGCTGCAGTTTGGGTGGAAGCCAGCGGCGCTACTTGAACGCGTGGCCAGGGAAGGCAAGACGTTCGCCGCAAATGAACGCCCATGAACGCAAGTCGGTACGGCGGTTACGAAGCGGTACCCGAGCTTCCTGAACTCTACGATCAGATCCCTTCTTACCAGGCGCGGCGGGATGCGGAGTTCTACGTCGACCTCTGTCGCGAGGCTAGGGGCGAGGTTCTCGAGCTGGGCTGCGGTACGGGGC
Source organism: Bryobacterales bacterium (assembly GCA_025463005.1). Lineage (GTDB taxonomy): Bacteria > Acidobacteriota > Terriglobia > Bryobacterales > Bryobacteraceae > Palsa-187. The sequence goes on from JAOAPR010000097.1 coordinate 275, forward strand.
GGGTGCTGATTTCGGCGGCAGAAGCAGGGTGCACCATGACGGGGTTGGACCAATCGCGTTTCATGCTGGAGCGATGCCGGCGGAAAGTGCGATCTCTCGCTCCCGAAGTTAAGAATCGCGTGACGCTGGTGGAAGCGGACATGACGAACTTTACCCTTGACCGTTCATAGCGCTAATTACTGTGCCGTTCCGTCCGCTCCAGCACCTGGTAAACGTCGACGAGCAATTGAGTTTTCTCGGGTGTGTTCACCGCCACCTTAAGCCTGGAGGGAAACTGGCACTGGACGTCTTTAATCCCGATCTGACGCGGCTGGCCAGCCCCGTGAGCCCGGAAGAGATCGAAGATACTTCGGAATTCGTGCTAGCTGACGGTCGGCAGCTTCGGCGAATGTTTCGAGTGACGGCCAAGCGAGTCGCGGCGCAAAGCAGCGACATCGAGCTGATCTATTACGTTCGCGATCCCAACGGGGACACGCAACGGATTGTCCAGGCGTTTCCGATGCGTTATTTTTTCCGCTATGAACTGGAACATCTCTTGGCGCGGAGCGGGTTCGAGATACAGAACCTTTTCGGCAACTTCGATAAATCGCCGTTCACTGAGTCCTCTCCCGAGATGGTTGTGATCGCGGCGCGAAAAGAATGACTTACTTCTTGTCCTTGTTCACGAACCATTCCACCCACTTGTTGGGCGGGAAGATGAAGAAGGCGATCAGCACCACGATGATAAAAAAGACAAACAGCAGAACAGCAAGGGCCATGGGTCCCTTCATCTTATACTGAGCGTATGAAGTACTGCTATGCGGACAGCCCTATTGGCCCGCTGCTGGTCGCGGGCGACGACGAAGCCATTCATCTAATTGGTTTCCCACGGAACGGGAAGCCGCAGCGCCCGGAGGCCGGGTGGACGGAATCCATCAGCGGTCCACTGGCGGAAGCGGTGCGGCAGTTGCGGGAATATTTCGCGGGCCGGCGGACGGATTTCGATCTTCCGCTCGCGCCCGAAGGCACCGACTTCCAGCGAAAAGTGTGGCGGAAGCTGCAGGAGATCCCCCACGGAGAGACGATCTCTTATGGCGAACTGGCCAAGCGCGTGGGGAATCCCAAAGCATCGCGCGCGGTTGGTTCGGCAAACGGCAAGAATCGGATTCCGATCGTGATTCCGTGCCACCGCGTGATCGCCGGCGACGGCGGGCTCGGAGGTTTCGGCGGGGGGCTTTCTGTGAAGCAGCAACTGCTCGCGCTCGAGGGAAAGCAACTCGCACGCGCACCGACTACGCGGCAATAGGACCGTCGCCGCGCGAGAGCGCAGCGACCATCTGTTCCTTCAGCCGTTCAGCGGCTGCCACAGCCGAATCAAGGGATAGTTTGTAAACCACGGCCCCGATCGCCGCATCCACAGCCAGGATTCCGAAGAAGGCCGCCTCGCTGGTGAACGCGTAGCGGGCCAGGTACGCCAGGCCCACAGGCAGAAACGCAATCGGGTAGATAAGGAAAAGAATCGCCTGCACGCGGCCGGCGGCGCCTGACCGGAAGGACGCTGCGGGATTCATGGCGCGCGGCTGGCGGATAGAGAGCTGATTTCCGGCGGCCAGCAGGAAGATGCTGATCACCGCCGCCACTCCGAAGGACTCGGCCAGCGTGCGCGGGCGCAGCGGCATCCCCAATAGTCCGCAGACCAGGGCGATCATGCTGATCTCCAGCACGATGAAGAACAGCGCGCTGAGATTCTTGCCGATCATGACCCGCGTGAACGGGATCGGGGCCAGGAAATAGATCTGGGCAGCGGAGCGGTCGAACCCGAAGAAGTTCCAGAAACACGCCTCGCTGAGCAGCAGCAGCGAATATACGCTCACCACCGTCAGGTAATTCGTGCTGAGGAATGATTGCGACGCTCCCTGCCGGCCCAGCGCCACCGGCAGCCAGACTAGCAGGCCGAAAGTAAATCCCATGAGGAACACCAGGCGGAAACGCGGCGATCGGGTCAGGAACCGCACTTCCTTTTCGATCAGCGCGCCCAGAGGGTCTCCCAGCAGCATGGAAGGCAACCGAAAAAATCGTTCGACCAAGCGCTCGACAAGGGTCGAAGGGCCGGATCCGCTGGATGGCCGTGCAGAGGCTGCCTGGACATCGAAGGAGATGGTGCGGCGGAATTGCCAGTAACTGAATAGCCCCGCGGCGGCGAGCCATGCGAGGATGATCGCCAAAGATGCGAAGATCTCGTGCCCCTGCATGAAATGCGAAGTGGCGGTCCAGGGCCAGCCCAGCCAGGATTCCCTGGTCATGATGACGCGGAACCGGCTCTGGAATCCGCGGCCGCGGGTGAGCAGGACCTGAGGCAGGGCCGCGCAAAGAATCAGGAGAAAAAACGCCGCTTCGCGTATGCGCCTGCGGGCCAGAACGCGTGCGATGGTATCGCGCGAGCCGACGCCCAGCACCAGATTGAAGGCGATAAACGGTAAAAGACCCAGCGCACCCCAGGCCGGCAGTGCCGGATTCCGCAGGATCCCGATTCCCGCCCCGATCAGCACTAGAACCACTTCCACAACGGCGGTGACCCGAAGGATAACTTCTAATCCGAACAATTGCGAAACCGGGATCGGGTAGGCTTGCAGCTTCCGCAAGTCGAGCGACGCGCCGGACGCGGCCATCAGGACCGGCACCACCTGCCAGTAGAGAAGGGCTAGCAGCAGAACTCCGCCTAGAATGTTGCCGACCATCGCCGAGCTGGCGAGCAGCATCACGGAAAAGCTCACGACCAGCCATACACCATACCAGATGAATCCCACGGCGGCGGCCCAGCCAATACCGGTGCGCGGGAAAAAGTTGCGCATGGAGCGCCATTGGGCCCACAGGATCGCGCGCGCCTCGTTCAGAGCCAGGTTCATGGCCTGCTCACAGCCAGTCGAGGGTATCGCGCATGGTGACGACGCCCACGGCGCGAACAAAGGCGTCTTCCAGAGTAGCGGACGATCCGCGCAGCTCCTCCATGGACCCTTCCCGCACGAGCTTGCCGTCGTTTATGATCGCGACGCGGTCGCAGAGTCGCTCCACCACCTCCAGCACATGCGAGGTGAGGAAGATGGTGGCGCCGTGGCGGACCTGTTCGAGCAGGATATCCTTCATCAGCCGGGCGCCGACGGCATCCACGCCTTCAAACGGCTCGTCCATCAGGAAAAGTTGAGGCCGGTGGATGAGCGCGGCCGCCATTGCTACCCGCTTGCGCATTCCTTTGGAGTATTCGGCAATGAGCTTACGGGATGAATCGCCCAGTTCGAACAGGTTCAGCAGCTCCTGGCTGCGTTCCCGCGCGATCTTGCGTTCCAGGCCGTAGACGCGGCCGACGAATTCGATAAACTCGCCGCCGGTGAGGTGGTCGAACAGCAGGGATTCATCAGGCACGAGTCCGATCTGGCGCTTGATCGCGAGGCTTTCCTCGGGCATGGGCAATCCCAGCAGGCGGATGGAGCCGGAGGTGGGCGGCGCCAAGCCCATCAGCATCTTGATAGTGGTGGTTTTGCCGGCGCCGTTGGGTCCAAGAAAACCAAAGAAACAGCCGCGCGGGACGCTCAGGGTGAGCCCGTCGACGGCGGCTTTCTGATCGTACATTTTCCGGAGATCGTGGACTTCGATGGCCGGAGCCGTATCCCGAGAAAAGTCGGACATGCGTTCCTTATATGGTAACGCCCGTCCGCACGGACTTACTCGACGCCGAACGCCAGCAGCACATTGCCGCCCATCCCGCCTCGCGCCGGATATCCTGACACAGAAAACAGCATGCCTCCCGCCACCACGGGGCCGGCGACATCGATAGCTCCGCCGTGTCCTGCGACGCCGTTCACGGTCTTAAACTCCCGGGCGGTGTCGAAGTCCCAGATGATGTGCCCGTTCGTGGTGGAATAGCCTCGCAGGTGGCCGTCTTCCGAGCCCGAGAACACCGCGCCCGGAATCGCCGTGATGGCCGCCGATTGCGCCGGACTGCAGGGCCGCCGGTCCCCGCAGCCGGGGGGCGGAGTCTGCCACATTCGTTCGCCATTATCCACGCGAAATGCGAAAAGGCCGCCGCCCTTGTTCGGATCGAGCTGATAGGTCCGGTCGTTGCTGCCGGATTTCAGAGCCACTTCGAAGCGAATGTCGGAAAGCGCGACGTAAACATTGCGGCCGTCGCTGGCCGGCCCCCACTCGATGCCGCCGACGGTGCCGCCCTCGCCGATGCGGGCCTGCCACAGCGTCTGACCTTTTCGGTCCGGGTCGACGGCGTAGATCACGGCGGACTTCTGCCCCAAGAGAAGCGCCCGCTTCGGCCCTTTCTCGTTCGGAGGCAGCGAAACCAGAATGGCGGACGCCGCGAAATCGAAATCCGGACCTTCCGTATCAGGGCAATTCACTTTCCCGGGAAGCTGGCACGAACTGTTCCAGGCGTCTTTCGCGGTGAGCTGTTTCGACCACAGAATCTCGCCGCTGGACAATCGCAAAGCGACCACCGCATCACTCATCGAGGTAGCCGGATCAGAATAATTGTCGCCGGTGGTGACGTACATCGTGTCTCGCTCCGGATCGAGCGTGGGGGCGGTCCACACGCCCGCGCCCGAAGGTCCGAATACCGCCGCGCCGTGTTTGCTCTTGGAACGCTCCTTGGCGAGCTCAGGGATCATGTATCTCTTCCAGATGGTCTTTCCGGTAGCCGCATCCAACGCCGCCTCGCTGCCACGAAACGTGCAGCACATGTAGCCGGCAGAAACCGATAGAGCCTCCTCGCGGGACGCCGCGCCCACGTACAATCGCCCCTGGTGGAACACAGGAGTTGCGGTTACCGTAGACGCCGGATGCTCATCGGGGCGCATCCGCCACAACTGTTTTCCGGTGGCGCCGTCGAGAGCGTACACGTATCCCGCGGAATCGCCGAAGAAGATCGCCGGATTGCCCGCGATCTCTCCCGTGGCGATTCCGGAGCGAACCTGCGCCTGAACCATCGTCGACCAGTGGACGCATCCGGAGACTGCGTCGAGCGCGCACACGCTGCCGTCCTGGCTGCCGACGAAAACTCTGCCGCGATACACGGCCGGTTGCGAGCGCAGGGTGGACGTATCCGGGAAAGCGAACGCCCACTTCAAGGCGAGGCGCGGCACGGCGTCGGCTTGCAGGCCGGCCTCATTCGCTGGAAGGAAGCGTGTATTCGCGAGCCCGCCTCCCCAACTGGTCCAACCCTGTGTCTGGCCCGGTCCGTCTTTCCATGGAGCACTCGCCGGGCCCCCTGCAGGGCATGGATTCGCGATCTCCTCGCGGCGCCGTTCCACCGTGACAGCGGTCCCGAGGAAGTTCGCGACCTTCATGCGTTCGTCGCCGGAAAGCGGCGCGGCCTGCGATTTCATGATTCCGCTTTCGAGGGTCCGCAGAATCGCCGCGGGCGACATGGTCTTCAGCGCCGCGATTTGAGGAATGCGGGCTTCCGCTCCCGACGCGGCCTGGTGGCAGGAGGCGCAGTTCTTTTGAAAGAGTTGCTCGGCATAGGGATCGGCGGCGGACAGAATTATGGGCGCGATCAGAGACAGATACAGGTATTTCATCGCCTGGGAGTATATCAAGGCGTGAAGCTGTTCGAAAGGCTTGCGGGTTTTAATTAAGCCAGGTTCAGGACCTTCGCCGTCACGTTCTTTTCCTGCTCGATCTTCTTCTGCAGGAGCATGATGGCGTAGATCAACTGTTCCGGCCGCGGCGGGCAGCCGGGGACGTACACATCCACCGGGATCACCTGGTTCACGGGCACTAGGGCGTAATTCGAAAACACGCCGGTGGAGGTCGCGCAGGCGCCCATCGAGATTACCCACTTGGGCTCGGGCATCTGCTCGTACAGGCGGCGGATCACCGGGGCCATTTTGTTGGAAACACGCCCGGCGATGATCATCAGATCGCTTTGCCGCGGCGAGCCGCGCATCACCTCCGCGCCAAAACGCGAAATATCGTAGCGCGAGGCGATCATCGACATCATCTCGATAGCGCAGCAGGCCAAGCCGAAGCTCATCGGCCAGATCGCGTTCTTGCGAGCCCAGTTGATCACCTTGTCGAGCGACGTCGTGAGGATGGATTGTCCGAACTCGTCCAGCGGTTCAGGTTCATCGTCGACGCGCGCGAATAACGCGGGCGGCTGGCTCAATTGAAATTTGGGCTCTTCCACAACACGATTATCTCACGGGCGCTTACACTGGAGTTTGCCGTCCTATCGGGAAGCTTTGGAGCGCGCCGCCGCACGGTGGGGCGTGGAACTGGAGTACACCGACACCTGGGGCCGGACCCACGCGGCCTCGGAGGAAACCCTGCGCGGAGTTCTCGCGGCTCTGGGAGTTCCCGCGGGAAGCGAACAAGAGCTGGAACGCGCCAGCACTGAGCGCGATCTGGCCCGGTGGTCACGCGCGTTCGATCCCGCCGTAGTCGTATCCGAAGACTCCGATTCGATCGCGCTGCGCATTCCCGCTGAGCGCGCGGGCGCATCGGTCAAGCTTGAATTCCGGTGGGAGAACGGCGAAATCGAGCACCACTGGTTCTGGCTGCCCGAGCTGGCGGACATCGAGCGGATCTCGATAGCAGGACGGGAATTCATCTCGAAGCGCGTGCCTTTGCCCGCCCTGCGGCTCGGCTATCACGATCTGCGAGTGTACTGGATGAAAGAGCCGGCGCAGGAGGCATTCGAGGATTCCCGTTTCATCGTGTCCCCGCGGCGGGCGCGCGACGTCGACGGGCGCATGGCCGGAGTAGCCCTCAGCCTGTACGGCATGCGGTCGGCGCGCAACTGGGGCTGCGGCGACTTTACGGATCTTCGCGCGATGATCGAAACGCTGGCTCCGTCCGGCGCGGCCTTCATCGCGCTGAATCCGCTGCATGCGATTGCCAACCGCCAGCCGTACAACACCAGTCCCTATCTTCCGCTGTGTTCGATGTATCGCAATTATCTGTATCTCGATGTCGAGCGCGTGCCGGGATTCCTTAAAAGCGACGCGTCTGCAACGGAGATCGAAGCGCTGCGCGCCACCGAGCTAGTGGAATACGAGCGGGTTGCCGAGGTCAAGCTGCGTGCGCTGCGCCAGGCGTTTGGGCGATTCCAAGCGTCCGGCAAAACCGTCGAATTCGAGGAATTCGCGCGGGTTGAGGGCAGGCTGCTGCACGATTTTGCGGTATTCTGCGCGCTGGATGAGCACATCCACCAGCGGAATCCGGAGATCTGGTTGTGGAAAGATTGGCCGCCGGAGTATCAGGATCCACAGTCCGAAGCCGTCGCGAAATTTGCCCAACAACATCGCGACGATGTCCTGTTTTACAAGTTCTTGCAGTGGCAAGTGGACCGGCAGCTAGCCGAGGCGCAGAGTCACGCGATCGCGTGCGGGATGAAGATCGGGCTGTATCACGATCTGGCGCTGGCCACTGATCGGTTCGGCGCGGACCTGTGGATGAATCGCCCGTTTTATGCAAACGGCGCTCGCGTAGGGGCTCCCCCGGATGAGTTGGCTCCCGGCGGCCAGGACTGGGGATTTCCGCCGCCCAACCGCGAAGCTCATCGCGAAAACGGCTACGAGCTATTCGCGCAATCGATCCGCAAGAACGCGCGGCACGGGGGCGCGCTGCGCATCGATCACGTGATGGGGTTCTTCCGCCTATTCTGGATTCCGGATGAGCTCACCGCCGTTCAAGGGGCCTACGTGAAGGATTATGCCGAGGACCTGCTTGGCATCCTGGCGCTCGAGAGCGTGCGCGGCGGATTCATCGTTATCGGAGAGGATTTGGGGACGGTGGAATGGTCGGTGCGCCAAAAGCTAACCGAGATGGGCATTCTGGGGTACCGGCTGCTGTGGTTCGAGAAGAATCCGGACGGAAGTTTTCGCCTGACGCAGGAGTATCCGGCGCAGGCGGCGGTGTCGACCACCACTCACGATCTGCCGACGCCGGCAGGATTCGTCGAAGGGCGCGACATCGAAGCGCGCCGAGCTGCGGGACTCGTCGACGAGGCCGGCTATCGGCATCAATGGGCCGCCCGGCGGGAAGAACTCGTGCGGCTGCAAGACGCGCTGCAGCGGGCTGGATTCCCCGGCGATCCGCTGGGATTCGTGCTGGCGACGCCGTGCGCGCTGGCGATCGTTAATCAGGAAGACCTTACGCACGAGACCGAGCAGCAGAACCTCCCTGCGAGCACGTGGCAGCATCCCAACTGGCGGCGGAAGATGAAGGTTGCGGTGGAAGAGATGGGTCCGATCGCCGCGGATCTGCGTCGGCGACTGGACCGCGCCGGCCGCCTGTTGTAAGAGGCGGATTTATCCGCCTTCACGAGGTGGACAAGCCCACCTCCTACATGAAGTAATCTTTTACCTTGTCCAGGATACTCTTCTCTTCCGGCTCATTCTCCGCCGGGAGCATGTCTCTGAGCTCTTCGAGCATACGGCGCTGGTCGCGGGTCAGCTTTTGCGGAACCTTCACCGCCAGGTGAACGTAAAGATCGCCGCGCGCGCTGGAGTTGAGATGCGGGACGCCGAACCCCTTCAGGCGCAGCCGCGAGCCGGCCTGCGATCCCTCTGGTACCTTCACGTTCTGAAGACCGTCGAACGTCAGAACGTCCACCGAGCATCCCAGAGCCGCCTGCGCGATATTTATCGGAACAGTACAGTGCAGGTCATATTCGTGACGCTCGAAGATGGGGTGCTCGGCCACTTTCAGCACTACGAACAGATCGCCTGGAGGGCCGCTGTTTGCGCCGGGCTGTCCTTCCTGAGACAAGCGGAGCTGCGTGCCGTTGTCCACGCCGGCGGGAATGTTAACTTTGAGCTTTCGTTCGCGGCGCTGGTAACCCTGGCCGCGGCACTCCTTGCACGGACGGCGGATAATCTGACCGCGCCCGCTGCATGTGCTGCACGTGCGCCGGACTGAAAGAAACGCCTGCTGATAAATCACTTCGCCGCGGCCGCGGCAAGTAGGGCAGGTCACGACACCGTCGTCGGGCTCGGCGCCTTTGCCCTTGCAGCGCCCGCACTCTTCCATGCGCGGCACCTGGATATCGACGGCCAGGCCGCGCATCGAATCTTCGAAGCTGATATCGAGGTCGTAGCGGACGTCTTCGCCGCGTTGAGGACGCGTGCGGCGCTGGCGCGATCCGGAGTTGAACACTTCGCCGAATCCGAACATCTCGTTCAGGATGTCGCTCAAATCTGGGAATCCGTTGGCATCGAAGCCTCCGCCGGCGGCGGTGGGCACGCCCTGGTGGCCGAACCGGTCGTAGGCGGCGCGCTTCTGCGGATCGCTCAGGACGCTATAGGCCTCAGCGGCTTCCTTGAACCGTTCTTCGGCGTGCGTATCGCCGGGATTGCGGTCGGGGTGATGCTGCAAAGCGAGCTTCCGGTAGGCTCCCTTGAGGACCTGATCGTCGCAGTCCCGGACTACACCGAGGACTTCATAATAGTCTCTCTTTGCCACGCTCACGGATTAATCTCGCTTCGGTTCAACGGCGACTTTGACCATCGCCGGACGAAGAAGCCGACCCTTGAAATTATACCCACGCTGGAATTCCCCAAGCACAGTATGGTCGGGCACTTCCTCGGTCTCCACCATTTCAACAGCGTGGTGGATGTGCGGATCAAACGGCTCTCCTTGAACAACAATCGGCTCCAAACCGAGTTTCTTGAGGGCGTCGAACAGGCGCTGGCGGATCAACTCCAGGCCGTGGGCGTATGTCTTGTCGGCTGTCTCGGTCTGTAAGGCCCGCTCGAAATCATCGACTATTGGCAGCAGCGTGCGGACGGCCTCAATACTGGCGTACTCGCTGAACTCCAGGCGGTCCTTCTCGGAGCGCTTGCGAAAGTTCTGGAACTCGGCCATGGCGCGCACACAGCGGTCCTGCAACTCGGCGTTTTCGGCCGCCAACCGGTCGCGCTCGGCCGTGATCGCTTCAAGCGCGGCGGGCGAGTCGACTTCCGCCCGATCGTCGTTCCTGTCGGGGTTGGTTTCCAATGAATCGGTGGCCTGTTTCCTGCTCACAATTCTAGATTAGCAGGCAGCAGCGAGCCTACGTGCCGGTCATTCCTGAGAGCTCGCGTGCCGCTCAACCTCGCAACGCCCTGCCGACGTGCTGAATGGTAGAGATCACGCGGGTGTAATTCATGCGCATGGGGCCGAGCACGGCAATAACGGCCGAAATCCCGTCTTCCAGGACCACCGGAAGCCCGATCAGCGAGAGCTCCCGCATGGACGGATGAATGCCCCCCAGTCCGACATGCACGCCCACTTCTCCGGCGGGGTTTTCAAGGAACCGGTCCAGCAATTCCAGGACGCGTTTCTTTTCTTCCAGCGCGCGGAACAGCTCGCGCATTTTCTCCTTGGTGAGATGCAGATCCAAAACCACCAGATTGCTGGCGCCATCCATGCGCACTTCTGGCGCCATCCCGATGTCGAAAAGCCCCTTGGAGTAGAGCAGAGTCAGCTTCTGGAGCACCGCGTCGTAGGTAGCTTCCGCACGCGCCAGCCGCGCCGCCAACTCGCGGCGGACGCTTTCGAGCGACCACCCGGCGAAGTTTTGATTGATGTAGTTGCGGATGCAGGCGAGCTCGTCGGTGGTGACCGATTCTTCGAGCGTCACCACGCGGTTGCGGACCTGGTGATCGCGTGTGATCATCACCACCAGGACGCGGCGTTCGGGCAGCGAGATCAGCTCCAGTTGATCCAGGGCCGGATTGGGGCGGGGAATCGCAGCCGCAATGCCCACGCCGTGGGTCAACTCGGTCAGGGTGCGCGACGTGTACTCGATGCGCTGCTCCATCGTCTCCAGAAGCCCGAATTGTCCCCGCAGCCGCTCGATTTCGGCCGCCACCAGTTTCCGAATACCCAGGGACTGGACATAGCTGCGGAAGGCCTCTTCGGTCGGAACCCGTCCGGCCGAGGTGTGGGGCTGCGTCAGGTAGCCTTCTTCTTCCAGGTCCGCCATCACGTTCCGGATGGAAGCGGCGCTCAGACCGTCGCGACGACGACGGGCGATAGACCGCGAGGCCACGGGTTCGCCCGTGGCGATATAGCTCTCGACGATCTCGTGCAGAACTTCGAGGCTCCTAGGCGTCATAGCGTGTTCAGAATAAAGCGCTTGCCGGACGGGCGAGGCTCCGCCAGCACCGAGGTACGTCTAACACACATTATCGCATGGAACTTTTCCCGCGGAGAGCTAAAGCTTTAGCCTTACAAGGTCGATGATCGCCCGATACGCATGAACGGGTTTCTGAAGACGTTGCAGTGGAGCTGGACTCGTGCGCCCCAACGCGAATCCTGGGGGCTCGACCGGAACTGGCACCGTTCGGAAGCTGCGCGGCACCTCAAATCCGGCAATTTTGCCGATGCGGAACGGCACCTGTCGCTGGCCGCCCGGGAAGCGGACGACACAGGAATCGCCGCGGTCCAGAGGGTGGAGCTGCGCCTCGAATTGGCGGGGCTTCAGCGTCAACTGGGCGCGCCCTCGGGAGTGGTGGAAGGAACCGCTCAACTGGACGTGGCGAAGCTGCGGGAAGCCGAAAGTACCCTGCGCGAGGCCGTTATCGTGTGCACCCAGGCCTCCGATTCCACGCTGTACCTCCGCTCGTTGGACGCCCTAGCGGAGATCTTCTGTCTGCTGGAAGACTACCCGGCTTTGGAAGAGATCGCCCGGGATGCGATCCGGCTGGGAGCATCGGTTAACAGCCAGGATCCGCAGTCCATGGACATCCGGCTGCAGCGGCTGGCTATGGCTCAGGACAAAAACGGCCGTTTCCCGGATGCCATGAAGACCTTCGATCAGGCCATCGCGCTGCGAGAGAAGCGCTACGGGCCAGGGCACCTCGAAACAGGCAACCTGCTGGCTGAGGTCGGCCGGATCTGCCGGGTGCGAGGGGTCCATGTACAGGCCCAGGCGTATCTGAAACGCGCTCTCCAAATTCATGAGGCGCAGTGCGGCACGGATTCGATTGAGGCTCTGGCCGATGTCCAGCAACTGGCCGGTTCACTCGAGGATACGGGGGATCTGGACGGAGCCGCGGCGCAGTACGAGCGTGCGTTGGGACTGAAGCTTCGAAAATTGGGGTGCGAGAACATCGACGAGGTCGCCGAGATGCAATATAGCCTCGCCTGCCTGCACGTTGGCTGGGGCCATTACTCGCGAGCTCGGGAACTGTTGTCGGAGTGCATCGGGGCCTTCAAAAGATCGGGTGGTCCGCGGCTGGCGGTGGCTTACGAATCGCTGGCGCATGTCGAGGAGCGCGAAGGGCGGATGTCCTTCGCACTCGGTGAGATGGAAAAAGCGAGCAAAATCTGGGAAAAGTGTGTTCCGCCCCGGCTCGAGGAATTGGCGCGAAACCTGGAGCTCAGAGCAGATCTATCGGATCACTTGCGCCTGCGCGTGGAAGCGAATCTCCTTCGAAAACAAGCCCGCCACGTAGCGGCGGCCGCCGAGGATCAGGCGGTTACTTAATCTCCGGGCTGGCGGGAGTCGCAGGCTCCTGGCCCCAGTTGTTGCGAATCACCAGGGTCTGATCGGAATAGAAAGTCCGACGCCCCGAGTTCCCAAACGATTCCGGGACCGCTGTTATCGAGTACCCGGTAGGCGTCGCCGTCAGCGTGTAGACGAACCCGTTTTTCTTGCCATCGGCCAGGACTTTCGGGAGGATGTTCGCCGCTTCGGGCCCGTCGGCGCCGCTTACGGGCGGACCAAGCTGAGTCAGATTCGTGGCGTACTTCCCGAACTGGGAGTAGTACTGCGTCTCGGCTGAGTGGATGCTGCCGATCTCCCGGATCACGGCCATTTCGCGGGCCCCCTGCATCTGGGTGTTCATCTTGGGGACGGCGATCGCCAAAATCACGAGAATGATGGAGATCACGATCAGGAGCTCGATGAGCGTAAAGCCCCTAGTTTTTACGTGGCGGCGGCGCAGAGTACCCATACCTTACATTTTAGACGCGTGATCGGCGGCGGGCGTGCAGACGAAACCTAGTGCACCCGGACGTCTGCCCGATCCAGGGCCTGCTCGCGGGTGACCAACTGGTCGAAGATCGACAGAACTTGCTTGCGGTAGAGGTAGGTGCGCTGGAGTTTCTGCCGCACCGCCTGCTCGTTGCGGTGGCGGAACATCAGCTTGTTCAAGAGCTTCCGCGGTACATCGATATCGCGACGAAGCGTTTCGGCGGAGTGCCCGCGCAGGAACAGCCCATAGAACAGGGCCGCCTCCCGCTGAGGCGCCAGGGGATCGAGTTCTTCCAGTCGCGCCACCGGCATAAAAACAGCATTATAATCTCGACGCGCTTCCTCCGCAAGACCCCAACGATTGCGGAGCGGGCCGCTTTGACACAACAGCTGTGCCATTATTTCGCGCTCTGTGCGCGCTCTGGCCCTTCCTGATGGGCCTTCGGTGAAGAAGAAACCATCTCGAGAAACAGCGAAACGATCAGCAATCCGGCGATCACGGCTCCGACTAGCATAGGCGACCCCATTTCAAACAGCGACTTTCCCTAAGCACGCTACTTACCAACTCGATTCCCCACCAAATCTCACTGACGAATACGTTACATCGGATGCTCATGGATGTTCGCGCGATGCGGAAGAAAAGCGGATCAGACGAAGCGCCCGCAGCGGGCTACACTGGAATCTGCATGCCGAAACAATACTCCAGTCCGCCCCCGATGACGATCGATGCCACCAAGCAGTACTCTGCGACGTTCAGTACTTCGCGCGGCGACATCGTCTGCGAGCTGTTCGCCAAAGAGGCGCCCAAGACGGTAAACAATTTTGTATTTCTTGCGCGGGATAAGTTTTATGACGGTACAAAATTCCATCGCGTCATCGCCAATTTCATGATCCAGGGCGGCGATCCGCAGGGAACCGGCGCGGGAGGACCAGGCTACCGATTCGAGGACGAATGCAAAGGGAATCCCCATAAGCACAAGGTCGGGACGCTCTCGATGGCGAACGCCGGACCGAACACCAACGGAAGCCAGTTCTTCATCACTCACGTGGTCACCAGCCATCTGGACGGAAAGCACACCGTGTTCGGCCAAGTGACCAGCGGTCAGGACGTGGTGGACGCGGTGAAGCAGGGCGACACGCTCAACAGCGTTACGATTACCGAAGCTTAATTTTCCGTCCACGCATATGAGAATCCTGGCGGTCGGCGCGCATCCCGACGACGTCGAATTCGGTTGTGCGCCCATTTTGATCCAGGAAGTCCGAAGCGGGCACGAAGCGCGCATCCTGGTGACTTCGAAAGGCGAAGCCGCCAGCGCCGGGACGCCGGAAGAACGAGCGCAGGAGGCGCGAGACGCCGCCCGGATCATCGGGGCCGCGATCCAGTTCCTGGAGCTAGGCGGAGACTGCCATATCGAGCACAACCCGGCGAACGCAATAATCTTTGCTCGGGAGATACGGCGATTCAAGCCGGACGTGGTACTGGCCCCGCACCTGGGGGAGAACCAGCATCCGGATCATTCGGCGGTGGGAAAGATCGTACGCGACGCAGCCCGACTGGCTCGCTTTGGCGGTTTACAGGATCTGGAGGAGCTTCCTCCGCATCCAATCACGAGCCTGTACTACTACACCATCACTCAGGTATTCATCGATCCACCCGATCTGGTGGTGGACGTCAGCGCAGCGCGCGAGGCGTGGGAAGCCGCGATTCAGTGCCACAAGAGCCAGATGAGAACCCGGAATTACCTCGATCTGGTGATGTCGCGGGCCCGGACACTGGGCGCGGCGATCGGCGTCGAGTACGCAGCCGGGCTGTGGTTGAACGATCCGATTCGAGTGGGATCGCTGGGGGATATTCCACTGTCATCGAGGTATTTCTAGGGCCATGGGGACAGCCGGCCGAATTCGGCGCGCTAAAGCGGAGGCAGTACCCAAGTTATCGATCGGGATCACCTGTTACCCGTCGATCGGGGGCAGCGGGATTGTAGCTTCGCAGCTCGGCAGCGAGCTGGCGCGATTGGGTCACAAGGTTCACTTCATCAGCTATGAGCCGCCGTTCCGCTTAGACCGCAAACAGCGCAATGTTACGTTCCACCGCGTGGAACTGAACGAATACCGGCTGTTCAAGTATCCCGACTACACCCTGCCACTGGCGGTGAAGATGGTGGAAGTGGCCGCCAGGCACGATCTCGATATCCTGCACGTGCATTATGCAGTGCCACATGCCACCGCGGCGCTGCTGGCCACACAGATCGCGCGGAAACAGATTCGTCGCGCGCCGCACGTAATCACCACTCTTCACGGAACCGACATTACGCTGCTGGCACGCGATCGAAGCCTGGGGCCGATCATCAAGTACTCGATCGAGAGCTCCTGCGCGGTGACAGCAGTGTCGCGGAGCCTGAAGAAGGAAACCATCCAGGTTCTGAAAACGCGCAAGCCGATCGAGGTGATCTACAACTTCTACCGTCCTAAACCGCCGCGCCAGGCTCGAACCGAGGTTCGCCGGGCACTGCGGGTGCGCGAGAGCGATTTCCTGCTGATTCATCTATCGAACCTGCGGCCAGTGAAGCGACTGCCTGACGTTCTGCGCGTGGTCGCCGAGCTGAAAAACTTAGAGGTAGGAGATCACGGTAAGGTCAAGCTCCTGATCCTGGCCGGCGACTCATTCGCACCCTTCCGGCCGCTGGTCAAACGGCTGGGGATCGAAGACCGTGTGATCGTGAAAGAAAACGTCCTGGACATCGAGAACTACCTGCATGCGGCCGACGCGGGACTATACACATCCGAAAAAGAGAGCTTCGGCATGGGGGTGCTGGAGACCATGAGCTTCGGCAAGCCAGTGGTGGCGACGCGGGTGGGCGGCGTGGCCGAGATCGTACAGAATAAGCGGACCGGATTCCTGGCGCGGCTGGGAGACGTGAAGGCGATGGCCGCCGCCGTTCGGCGCCTGGCTGCAGATCCGGAACTGGCGGCGCGCATGGGCGCCGCGGCTCGTATCCGGGCGGAGCAGGAATTTTCTTCGCAAAAGAGTGTCGAGCAGTATTTGGATTTGTATCGCCGGACGATTCGGGATTGCCGGGATTAGCGCAGAGAGAGAGGAATATGCCGACTCGCAAAGTGCCAACATGGAGTGCAGGGCTACGAGGAGCTAAGGCATGAAAAAGATAGAAGCGATCATCCAGCCTCACAAACTGGACGACGTGAAGAGCGCTCTGGCGGAGATCGGCATCGACGGCATGACAATTCTCGAGGGGCGCGGCCATGGGCGGCAGAAGGGCCACACGGAGATTTATCGCGGCGTGGAATACAAGTTGGATCTGCTGCCGAAGATTAAAATCGAGATGGTGGTGCCAGACGACCGTGCCGAGGAGGCCGTACGGAAACTGATGGCAGCGGCGCGCACCGGCAAACTCGGCGACGGCAAGATTTTCGTGTCCGAGATCTCCGAAGCATTTCGCATCCGGACGGGCGATTGGGGCGAAGCCGCGCTGTAAGCGATCATCACCTTCGTAGCCACCGCCGGAATTATCTCCTGTCTTGGCAAATTTCTCGCGCCGCATTCTCCTCGCCGACACGCAAAATCAATCACTTGCAATCACGGAACATCACTTGCGGTTGAATTTCGCCGTTGGAGGGTACCTTATGCAAGAGGACTACTCGGACGCCGACGCCATCAGTGAGGAATCCGATTCGGAGTGGCGGTGGGTCCGGACGCAGCGCAGCCAGCGTTTTTTCACCGCAGCTCTGACCGTGCTGGCGGCAGGTCTGGCGGGGGTCGTCTGGTACATGTATCCCATCCTCGAGCGGCACGACGTGGTGCTGTCACAGATCCCCCTGACGTTGACCGATGTTCAGAGAGATATGTTCAGCCTGGGCGAGCAGACCAAAGCGACAAACGCAAAAGTCGAAAACTGGAGTAGCCGCCAGGAAGACCTGCGGGGCCAGCTCAATAAAGCTCGCACGGAGTTGATGGCGCGCATCGATTCCGCAACGAAGCAGGCGAGCGACGCGTCGGCAGCGCTGACGCAGCGCGTGTGGAGCGAGGTTTCCAGCCAACTGGAAAACATAAAAGCTCAGCTCGCTCGTCTGCAAGCTTCGAATGAAGGCGGCCGGACGCAGATTGCAGGATTGCAGCAGGAACTAGCCCAGGTTCGGAGCCAGGTGAATCAGCAAGGCCAGGAGCTGGCGCGGGTTCATGGACAGGTGGATCGGAACGCGATTGCGAGTGAACCCCTAGTTGCTGCAGTGAAAACCACGCCTGACAAGTTCGCGTTGAAACGAGTCGATTTTGAGGTGATCAGCAACCACGGTACTCAGGTCGCGCCGGGGATCTTGCTGGAAGTGATCAGCACAGAAGTATCCGCCCAGCAGATCAGCGGTTCCATCTCGGTGATTCCGGATGGGCGCACGATCCGGCTACAGCAGCTTAAAGTGCAGGAACCGGTTTTCCTGACTAGTTCTGTGGACAACCGGACGCGCAAGCTCGTAATCACAGGCGTGAGCACGAACGGCGCAACCGGCTACTTGCTGGTCCCGGCGCAGAGCGGGACTGCCAGTCACCTACCAGCCGAGTAAAGCCGACGGGAATATTTTCCTGCCCGGGCAGATCCTCCCGCACGTTTCCGGTCCGTCTACTTGCAAAATCAATCACCTGCAATATGGAACCTCAGTTGCCGGTCGTCACGGGTTCCGGAGGTTGTTGTTATGCAAGATCACGACTCGAACCCTGTTCACATTCGTCAGGAAAGCGAATCGGACTCACGGTGGGAATGGGCGCCCCGCGTCCACCATCTGTTCACCGCCGGCCTGATCCTGCTTGGGGCCGTTCTGGCGAGCGCGGCCTGGTATGCGTATCCCATCCTCGGGCGGCATGATGTGATGCTGTCGCAGATACCCGATGTCCAGAAAAATCTGTTCAGCTTGGGCGAGCAGGTCAAGGCTACAGCCGCCAAAGTGGAAGACTGGAGCAGCCGGCAGGAAGAGCTGCGAGGCCGCTTGAACAAAGCCCGCGGTGAGCTAACTGCACGCATAGATTACGCCAACAAACCTGGAAGCGATGCCTCGACCGCGCTAGCGAAGCGGGTGCGAAGCGAGGTCGGGACCGAAATCGACAGCCTGAAGGCTCAACTGGGTCGCGTGGAAGCTTCGCGCGAAGGCGATCGTGAGCAAATTGCACGTTTGCAGCAGGAACTGACGCAGGCTCAGGATCAGTTGAACCCGCAAAGCAGCGCAGTGGCGTCGGTTCAAAGCCCCGAGCAGAACCCGGCTTCGGCCGAGCCGGAGCTTCCGGCGGCAACGAGCGCTCCCCAACGCCCGCGACGCGATTTCGACGCTTACTCGGACAAATTCGCCGTAAAACGGTGGGATTTTGAGGTGACCAACAACCACGGCACTCAGGTCGCGCCGGGGATCTCGCTGCACGTGAACGGCACGGACGTTTCGTACCAGAGGGTTAATGGTTCGATATGGGTGACTCCGGACCGCCGCACCATCATGCTACGGCAGCTCAAAGTGCAGGAACCCGTCTTTTTAAGTTTTGCCGACGGCCGTACGCGCGAGCTGGTGATCACGCGCGTGAACAAGGACAGCGTAGTCGGCTACATGCTGGTGCCAGGGCAGACCGGCGCTACAAGTCGCACTACCAGTCCAGTGCGAGCCGAGTAAATGTGCGAACGGCCACGCCGGAAGGGCCCTTCGCCAGGAATGGTTTCGCATCATCGAGCCAGGCGGTACCGGCGATATCCAGGTGCACCCAGGGCGTGTCGCCGGCGAACTCTTTTAGAAAATACGCGGCGCTGATGGCTCCGCCCCATCGACCGCCGATATTGGCCAAGTCGGCAAAGGCGCTCTTGAGCAGGTCTTTGTATTCGTCATCGAGCGGCATGGGCCAGGATTTTTCGCCTTCCGCTTTGGCGGCGGCCAGCACGCGCGCGAGCAGCGCATCGTTATTGGTGAAGACGCCGATGTTAACGTTGCCCAGGGCGACCACGATCGCTCCGGTGAGCGTCGCGGCGTCCACCAGGTGCGTGCAGCCGAGACGCTGCGCGTAGGTAAGCGCGTCGATCAGAATCAGGCGGCCCTCGGCGTCGGTATTGAGCACCTCGATCGTTTTGCCCGAAAGCGAAGTGACGATGTCGCCGGGACGCTGTGCTTTGCTGCCGACCATGTTTTCGACGGCGGGAACCAGTGCGGTGACGGGAATGGCGGGCTTAAGCTGTGCGATGGCGCGCATCGCCCCGAGCATGGCCGCGCCGCCGGCCATGTCGTACTTCATCTTTTCCATGCCGTCGGCGGGCTTGATCGAGACGCCGCCGGTGTCGAAGGTGACGCCCTTGCCGACCAGTCCCAGATGATCGCTGGTCTTGGCCGGCGTCGCCGGTTTGTATCGAACGATGATCAGAGCGGGCGGCTCGGCGCTGCCCTGCGCCACTCCGAGCAGCGATCCCATGCCGAGCTGGCGCATGCGCGGTTCGTCCAGAATTTCACACTCGAGTCCTACTTCGGCGGACATCGCTCGGGCGCGCTCGGCCAGCAGCGACGGGGTCATGAGATTAGCCGGTTCGTTGACCAGCTCGCGGGTGAAGTTTTGCGCATCACCGAGAATCTTGCCACGCTCGAAGGCGGCGCGCGCAGAATCGGGAGCGATCAACACAAACGTGTCGAGGGACTTCGCGTCGCTGGAGGTTTTGTGGCGGTCGGGCTCGAAGTTGCCGAGGATGGCGCCTTCGACGGCGGCTTCTGGATCGGCTCCGGCGAGCAAGAAGGCAAGCGTTTTTACGCCCTTCTGCTTGAGCGCGCGCACGGCGGTTCCAACGGCGCGGCGCAATGCGGGAGCGTCGAATTTGTCGCGCTTGCCTCCGCCTGCTACCACGAGTCGCTTAGCCTTGAGCCCTTGGGGAAGATGCTGAACCGCGATCTCGCCGGTCTTGCCGGTGAATTCGCCGGAAGCGCGCAGCTCGTCTATCCATGCAGATGGCCATGCCGAAGAACCTTTCAATTCGGCCGGTGCCGCATCATCTTCAAACAAAAGCACTACAACCGCGTCAGCCTCGACGCGGTCGAGGGATTGTGATACGAGAGTGGTCTCCACTACTAGAGCTTACTATTTAACCTTGGAAAGCTCGGCGTAGAAGGGATCGAGACGCGCAGGGGGCGTCCATTGGGGGCCCGTCACGTTCCAGCCGATGTCGTCAGTCTTGATCGATGCGAGCAGCTTGTCTTTCGGGGTGCCTTTCTTGACCTGCTCGGCCGCGCGCGAGACCAGCGTGTCCCATTTGGTCTTGTAGGCTTGGACGTCGGCCTTAGTCATCACGTTGCCGTGACCGGGGATAAGCGTGTCGAAATCCAGCTTCAGTGTGCTGGCGATCAGCTTGGGCCACTCGACAGCGCTGCCGCCGTTGGGGAAATCGATATTCGGAGCGCCGTTGACGATGGCGTCGCCGCCCGCGACGATCTTGAGATCGGGGAAGTAAACGACGGAATCGCCACCGGTATGGGCGCGGCTGAAGTGGTACACTTCCGCCTTCACGCCACCGAGTTTGATCGTGGTTTTCTTGCCGTAGGTGAGGTTGGGCTCGGCAGGCTTCCCGGCGGCGCTGGTGTAAGTCGCCAGTTCGGCCTTTTCACCTTCATTGGCGATGACCTTGGCGCCCGCGTCCTCAAAGCTCTTGGTGTTGCCGCTGTGGTCCTGGTGGACGTGGGTGATCACCACGTACTTCACGGGCAGATTCGACACCGTCTTGATCTGTGCCATCAGGTCGTTGTAATTGGCCTCGCCCAGGTTCTTGGTGTCCACCACAATCAGGCCGTCTTTGGTGACGCGAACGCTGGTGTTGCCGCCCGCTCCCGTGACTTCGTAGAAACCGGGCTTGATCTGGGTGATCATCTGGCCCTGGGGAGCGCCCTTTCCTTTCGCGTCTCCGCCGCCTTTACCTTTTCCGTCTCCTTTACCCTTGCCGCCTTCCGGAGGCGCTTGGGCGGAAACGATCATGGCGGCCGCGACAATGGCTGTCAGCGCGGCTGCGGTGAACACAGTTTTGTGGAACACGGTTTTGCGAAACATGGTTGAAATCCTCCCGAAAGGTGACAAATGCCGGCGGGAAACGCCCGAGCAGGATTGAGTATAGCTCAATCCCTGCGGCGGCCGAGTGCGGCGCGGGCTTCGGCTTTCATTTCGCGCTCCCGCTCGCTCTCGCGCTTGTCGTGGAACTTCTTCCCCTTGCCGACTGCCAGTTCCACCTTGATCCGGCCGTTCTTCAGATACAGCTTGGTGGGGACAACCGTCAGCCCCTTCTCGCGGGTGGTCTCCTGGAGTTTAACGATCTCGGACCGATGCAGCAGCAGTTTCCGCCGGCGAACCGGCTCATGGTTCATGAGGTTGCCGTGCGAGTAGTGGGAGATGTGGGCGTTCACGAGCCAGGCTTCGTTGGCGGCGACCTCGCCGTAAGCGTCCTTGAGCTGAATCATGCCGCCGCGGGCCGCCTTGACCTCGGTTCCGGTCAGCACCAGGCCTGCTTCGATCCGATCCGATAGAAAGTAGTCATGCCCGGCGGATCGGTTGTCGCTCAGAATCTTAATTTTCGCTTCCACGCAGGCAACCCAAATCACGTCAAGGGCTTATGAGGCCCCGGGTGCAAGTGTAACACGCGGGGTAGGGTGAATTCGGTAAATGAATGATGTGTAAGCACTTACGAGTAATTGCGGCAATTGGCCTGTCCGTCCTGATGGCGTTCCCGATGGAGGCTAAGACCCGCAAAGGCGATCGGCTGTACAAGCAGGCTCAAGAGGCCGAACTCAAAAAAGATTGGGATCTGGCGCTGGAACTCTACATCCAGGCCGTCAATGAGGATGGGCGAGATACAGGCTACTTGATCGGGCTGCAACGAGCCCGTTTCCAGGTCGCGGCGATCCATGTGGAACGGGGACAGAACAACCGCACCGACGGGAAACTCGAGGAAGCCATCGGTGAATTTCAAAAAGCTATCGTGGCCGATCCTTCTTCGGCCATGGCGATACAGGAACTGAAACGCACGCAGGATATGCTCCGCAAACCGCCGCCCACGGCGGAGGGTCGCACACTGACGCCGCTGGAGCAGTTTCGCCGCGAAACCAACCTGCAGGTGGAGTCGATGATGGGACCCCCTGAGCTCAAACCGGCGCTGCGGCGGATTCCTTCGATCAAGCTCAATAACCAGCCGCCGCGAGTGCTTTACGAGAGTATCGGCAAGATCGCGGGGATCACTACGGTCATCGATCCGGATGGTCTGGGCCAAGCCCAGACGCGCAATTTTAACGTGGAACTGGGCGAGTCCACGGTGGAGCAGGCCTTCGATTACGTCGCGCTGCTGACGCATACATACTGGAAGCCGATTTCCAGCACGAGCATTTTCGTGGCACAGGACACGGCCAACAAGCGCCGCGACTACGAAGATTTCGTGGTCAAAACGTTCTACATCACCAACGCCAGCACGGTGCAGGAATTTCAGGAAATCTCGACCGCGGTGCGCACGATTACGAACATCACGCGCGTGTTCACGGTGAATCCGCAGAAAGCCCTGGTGGTCCGCGGCTCGGCGGATGCGGTGGCTCTGGCGGAAAAACTGGTTCACGATCTGGACAAACCCAAGTCCGAGGTCGTCATTGATGTGCTGATCATGGAGGCGAATACCGCCCGCACACGGGATCTGGCGGCCACGATCGCCAGCGCGGGAGCTGCCGGCATAAATGTTCCGATTACTTTCAGCCCGCGGGGAGCGACAACTACCCCGGGAACCAACGGAGGCACTGCGACCACCAACAACTCCATCAGCCTGGCGCGAATAGGCCACCTGTCCACAGCCGATTTTTCGACCACGCTGCCGGGTGCGCTGCTGCAGGCCGTCCTTAACGACAATCGCACGAAAATTCTGAACTCCCCGCAGGTGCGGGCGTCGGACGGCATGAAGGTCTCGCTGAAGGTCGGCGACCGGGTTCCGATCGCGACCGGCAGCTTCCAATCGGGCGTCGGCACGGTGGGCGGCGCGCCTTATGCGCAAACCCAGTTTCAATTCACGGATGTGGGCGTCAAAGTGGAGATTACGCCGCAGGTGCACTCCGCCGATGAAGTTACGCTTCACGTAAATTTCGAAGTATCCAACGTCCGGAATTACATCAATATTGGCGGCGTACAGCAGCCGGTGATCGGACAGCGCACGAACGAAGCCGACATCCGGCTGCGCGAGGGCGAGATCAACATTCTGGCGGGCCTGGACGGGACGCAGGATTCGAGCGTAGTGAACGGCATTCCCGGGTTGGTGAACATTCCAATACTGGGCAAGATTTTGTTCGGCAGCGAGCATACGGAGAAGGACCACCAGCAGCTGATGATCGCGCTGGTGCCGCACATTGTTCGGACTCCGGATTATACGCCGACGAATCTGCGCGGCGTGTTCTCCGGACCGGATCAGTCGCTGCGGTTGATGTACGCGCCTCGGGATGAAGACGGCTCGGCTCCGCCAGCGGATGCACCGAAGCCCGGAGTAATCGCGCCGGGCGCGCCGCCGGCCACGGCTCCGCAGACGCCTGCTCTACAGCCGCCGATTCCGGGAGTGCCCGGGGCCCCGCCTCCTACAGTTCCGCCTGGAGCCGGAGCGCGGGTAGGATTCACGCCCGGCAGCGTGTCCGTGGGACCGAATACTCCCTTTACGGTGAATGTGGAATTGAACGGCGCAAACGACGCATTCTCGATCTCGCCGCTGCGGGTTAAATGGGACCCGGCGGTGCTGCGCCTGACTGACATTGCGCCAGGCGACCTGCTTTCCCGCAACGGCGGGGCGGTGAGCGCGATTAAGGACATCCGCAACGACGCGGGTGAGGCGACGCTGAATTTGGGTCGTTCCGGCGGAGCGGGAATTTCGGGCTCGGGGCCTGTAGCGGTCCTGAATTTTGTGGCCGTGGCGCCCGGAACGGGTTCGGTGACGGTGACCGAATTGGCCTTGCGAAACTCGCAGTCTCAGCCGGTTCCCGTAGCGCTGGGTTCCGTTTCCGTGGCGGTAAAGTAGGGTTAGAATGACGCAGCGCCAGCAGCGCGAAAGGACAAAGGCCGGCCAGCGCGGGATGACTCTGGTCGAGCTGATCGTGGCGTTCACGATCCTCGCGCTGCTCTCGACCTTGGCCGTCCCCCTGGCGCGCTACAAGGTAAAACGCGACAAGGAGCGCGACCTGCGTTACGCGCTACGCGAGATCCGCAGCGCCATCGACCGGTATAAAGATGCTGCCGATCAGCAGAAGATCCAGGTGAAGATCGGGACCGACGGATATCCGGAGGATCTGCCCATCCTGGTGGAAGGCGTGACGCTGGTGGGCAACGCCACGGGAGCCAAGATCAAGTTCCTGCGCCGCATTCCCATCGACCCCATGACCGGGACCGCGGAATGGGGCAAGCGAAGCTCGCAGGACGATCCCAAGTCGAACAGTTGGGGCGGGCAGAATGTTTTCGATGTCTATTCGAAGAGCATGGACCGCGCGCGCGATGGGACTCCCTATTCGGAGTGGCAATGAGATGCTAGGCAAACCGCTCCATAACTGTCGCAGCTCGGTAGCGAGACACGGATACACGCTGATCGAGCTGATTATCGTGATGGCGATCATCTCGATCCTGGTGTCTATCGCGGTGCCGCTGTATCAGAAGTCGCTGGTGCGCACCAAGGAAAGCATGCTGCATAGCCACCTCCAGACTCTGCGGATCGTGATTGACGAGTACACCTTCGACAAGAAGAAGGCGCCACAGACGCTCGAAGACCTGGTAGCCGAGGGTTACCTGCGCGCGGTTCCGATCGATCCCATCACCGGCCAGAATGAATGGCGCACGATTGTGGAAGATTCGCTCACCGCGGTGGATCAGACCCAGCCGGGGATTTTCGACGTGCGCAGCCGATCGGACCTGACCAGCCTCGAAGGCACTCCTTACTCGGAGTGGTGAAACGTCGTTTCGCCCGGTACGTCATTATGGATACTTAATGACGCCGACCACTGGGTTCAAAACAGCCGACCGGGCCCATACCAGTTTCCTGGCTGCGGCCGAGAAGCGAACGCTGATCTGGATCGCGACGCGGCTTCCCGCCCGGGTGAATTCCGACCACCTCACTGCGCTGGGCTTCGTCTCGCTGATTTTGGCCGGCGCCAGCTACTGGTACGCGCGCTATAGCGCCTGGGGGCTGCTGCTGGTGATCCCGTTTCTGGCGCTGAACTGGTTCGGCGATTCGCTCGATGGCACGCTGGCCCGCGTGCGCAACCGGCAGCGTCCGCGTTACGGCTTCTACGTGGACCACATCCTGGACGCCCTGGGGATGAGCTTTCTGATCGCGGGGATGGCGCTTTCCGGCTACATGTCTCCGTTAGTGGCGGGTGGATTTCTGATCTTCTACCTGCTGCTTTCCATCGAAATCTACCTGGCGACCTATACCATTGGTACGTTCCATCTTTCCTATTGGCGGTTTGGTCCCACCGAGCTGCGGATTCTCCTGGTGATCGGCAATCTATTCGCGCTGAAAACCCCGTACGCGATCATCATGGGCCGCGATTTTCTGCTGTTCGATGTAGGCTTCGCCGTGGGGACCGTGGCATTGGCAGCGATCCTGGTGCAAGCGACAGTGAAGCACATCATCATGCTGTATCGCGAGGAGACCCTTCCGTAGCGTGGCCTGAATAAGATGCATCGGTGGCTGAAATTCAACGCGGTGGGAGCGATCGGCGTGCTGGTGCAGTTGGGCTTGCTGGCGCTGCTGGTAAAGCTGGGCGTACATTATCTGGTGGCGACGGCGCTGGCGGTGGAGGCCGCGGTGCTCCAAAACTATTACTGGCACGCGCGCTGGACGTGGAAGGGGCGGGCAGGCAACCTGTGGCGCTTTCATCTCGCCAACGGATTGATTTCCGTGGTTTCGAACCTGATCTGGATGCGGGTGTTCACCGGCTGGTTGGGAATTCCGCCTGTTGCGGCGAATCTTATGGCAATCGCGCTGACGTCGGTGATCAATTTTCTGTTCGGCGATCGTTGGGTATTTCAAAAGTCGTAACCCGTGATTGGCGCGTGACGTGCGCTGGTAAAGCACAGGTGTGCTATGAAAACCAGCAAATTCCTTCTTACTACCGCGCTTCTGATTGCATCCTTTTTCATTCTTGCCGCGCACGTCGATTTCGGGATCGCTGTCGGCACCGTTCCGCCCCCTCCTCCCCCTACCGCCGTCGTAACTCCGGTGGTCCCTGCGCCCGGTCCAGAATACGTGTGGGTACCAGGCTACTGGGATTGGGTGGATGGCCGTTGGGTTTGGGTCGAAGGCCGTTGGGTGCGACCGCCAAGGCCTCGTGAAGTCTGGGTCGCACCCGCGGTTGACATTCGTCTGCATCGCGGGCATTGGGCCAGGAGGTAGCTCGCCGCGAAAGGCTGTTGTCCTGTCCGACGTTCGATGAACAGCGTCGAACCATCGACGACTGGATTTCAGTGTCGCGTGCCGGCATTACCGATTTCATTCGTGCGAGCGTGGCAGGCCAGATGCACTTCCGATATTCGAGGTACGCGCCATGAAAAAACATATCGCAATCTTTCTTTCACTGGTGGTCGCTCTCGCCGCTATTGTATTCGCGAAAGTGACTACCGACTATGATCACTCGGCGGATTTTTCGAAGTACCACACTTACTCCTGGATCAAAGTGAAGGTGGAAGATCCCCTCTGGGAGGATCGGGTGATGCGTGCTGTCGACGCACAACTGGTAGCCAAAGGGTGGACAAAAGTTGCCGCGAACGGAGATGCTTCGGTCGCGGCTTATGGATCGACCCACACCAAGAAGACACTGCAAACCTGGTACGACGACTTTGGAGGAGGATGGTACTGGCGCGGGTTCGGAAGTGGACTGGCCACGACGTACGTGGACGAGACTCCGGTCGGCACGCTGCTGGTAGATATCTTTGACAATGCAACCAAGAAATTGATCTGGCGCGGGACTGCAAGCGGCACCTTGAGCGGCAAGCCCGACAAAGACGAGAAGAAATTGGAGAAAGCGGTGAGCGACATGTTCAAGAAGTTCCCGCCTTCGCCGAAAGTGTAAGTGAAGAGCCGGATCCTTCAGCGTAATGCGCGAAGGGTCGCTTCCATGGTTTCCTGCAGCGATTCACGCGGCACGCTGGTCACGAGCGGTTTGACCACTAAGCCCCATCCAAAAGGGATGTCGCGAGAGAGAGAAATCGATCGGCACTCCAGATATACACCTTCCGGACGCGGCTCGATGAGCCAGTAAGCGTTCAGCCGCCACAGAAAACCGTAGCCGCTGCCGGGCGCCAATTCGCGATCGCCATCCAATTCGGCGATGCGTGTGGAGCGCGATAGCATGCTCCAGCGGTTATTCCCGAGTGGGCGGTATTGAACATCGAATTCGCCGTTGAGAACCGCGGTCAGGACCTTTTTCTTCACCATCCGCAAGTAGATATGCCAGCGGTCGCCGTCGCGGCGAAGGACCTTCGAATCGGACACGTCGACCCTGTAGATGTTTTTGTAGTCGGTGTAGTTCTGAAGAAGGGCGAGCGTTTTGTCGACCGTCACGCCTGGAACGATGGTGGCTCCAATCCAGTCATGGATCAGGCCGTCTTTGACGTCGATAGAGCCCGCGGTATTCACAGGCACGATTTCGACTTGCCCGGGTCTTAGCCCGGAGGGAAAGTGCGGGCGTCCATCGAGTCGCGCTTCGACGGCCGTGCGGTAGTCGTCAAACGCCTGATCGGTTTTTGGGCTGAGACGGGTCTGCAGTTGTGCGGCGAGCGGGAGGGCGCTAGCCAGGGCCAGAACAGGCAGGATCAGCCCCCGGAACACGAATCGGAATTCCAGCACTCAAACCTTAGACGAAAATGGCGAGTGTCCTGATACACTAAAATAGTTCTCGCCCAATACTCCCCGGTCGTCTAATGGTAGGACAGCGGCCTTTGGAGCCGTGAATCGTGGTTCGAATCCATGCCGGGGAGCCAACCTTTCTAGAATCAGTAACTTGCAGCAGTAGATAAGGCCGTTGTACACGGCATGGTACAAAAACCGGGTATATAATCCGGTTGTGCCTCTCACTATCTACCGTCGCCACTCCATCGATTGCCGGGTCCACGAGCTAAGACTGAAGGCCTACGAGAAGAAATACTTCAAGGAGTGCGACTGCCCGATCTGGCTGACTGGGTCCACGGATACCGAGCGGTATCCGCGTCAGGCGCTCGGCGTTCGCGACTGGCCGGCGGCCGAGGCGAAGCTTCGATCACTGAATGCCGAAAGCAAGGATGAGACGGTTCACGGCCTGAAGCTGGACGACTGCATCACGCGCTACCTCGACGCGCGCGACGACGTGAAACCCAAGACGCTCGCGCAATACAAGCTGCTGCTCGGCAGGCTGAAGGATTTCGCGCACGGGAAGAACAAGTTCTTCAGCCGTGAATTGAGCGTCGATGTACTGGAGGATTTCAAGACCTATGGCCTTGCCGGGCTGGCGGGCACATCGAAGGGTACGAGCATTGCGAAGCTTGCGCATTTCCTGCGCGAAGCCTACCGGCGCGGGTGGATCGCGGAATCGCTGGTCGACAAGATGCGCCGCCATAAGTCGGTTTATGAACAGAAACAGCCCTACTCCGAGAAAGAGGTCAAGCTGATTCTGGATGCCGCTGGAAAAATCAATGGCGGTACGACTGGCTATGCGAAGTCGGCCGCCACGTTCCGGCTTCTGGTCGAGCTGATGCTGGAGACCGGACTGCGCGTGAGCGACGCGGTAAAGTTCGATCCGAAGCGCTGCGTGAAATCGAAATATCTGTGGCTCTACTCATTCCATCCGCGCAAGGCGAAAAAGAATGAGGCGCCCAAGCTGCTCGACATCTACCTGACGGCGAAGCTGAAAAAGAAAATCGATGAATGCGAATGGCTGTCTCCTGCGCTTCCGTTCGCCTATCGGGCCGTCTCGGCAGATGAGGAAACTGATTATCTCGGCCAGGCCGTCTATGAACGTTTGCAGGCGGTGGGTAAAGCATGCGCCGTCGACGATTGCCGGCCACATCGGCTGCGGGACACTTTTGCGGTCGGGCTATTAACGAAGGGCGTTCCGCTGGAGGATGTCTCGAAGCTCCTAGGCCACGCGTCGATTGCGGTTACGGAGAAATACTACGCGCCGTGGGTTGCGTCGCGGAAGCTGCGCCTTGAGCGGCTCCTGAGTGAGACGTTCGCGAACGCGAAGGGCCACTGATTCCGGTACGGAGAATGTCGTGTAACTTCTTTTCCCGCACGCCGTGCCTACGCCTTGCAATTTCAAAACGCCAGGCTCATTCCTGAAGAGCTTGCGGATTGTCGCGGGAGAGAAGCGCCATATGCTCGCGAGTTCCTGCGGCGTATAGTATTTCTCTTCAGATAACCTGCGCGAAATCGCATACGCTGCCGGTTCCTGCTCGCTGGGACGAGAGTTGGGAATCTCGCCGGCGCGGATAGCAAGCCGCGCTGGAATTTCCGGAACTGTTCTCGTCCTACGCATAGCGTTGTCACGGCCTGCGTCGACCAGTCAGTTCCTGGTTTTATACTGCTCGCAATATTGCACGCGAAGGTCCATTCAGAAATCTTTTGTTATCAGTGAACATATTGTTCGGAAGAGTGGTTGTGGTGGTGGTTTTCAGCCGGTCGACTCGGTCGCGGCGCTTCGCGAGAACGGCAAGCGGATGGGAGGGAGGCTATTTCTTTTTCCGAGGCTTCCGTTTGGCTTTGGGTTTAGTTTTCTGTCGTGCGACAACGAATTTTTTAATCTCGTACAGGTCGCCTTGATCGCTCGCTTCCTCGATCTTCTTTTGAAGAAACCCGGAAAAGCCCAGCAAGAACACCTCGGCTCCTATGCGGTCCTCGTCTGCAAGCTGAGCGATGACTTCGACGAGCGCGACGGCGATGGTTTCACGGTCGGCGCCTGCTGCCGCCAGCTCGTCAGCCGTTGTCTGCAACCGTGCAACGCATGCTTCCAGTTCGATGTCCATGGCTTTCTCATAAAGCAAATCAACCGGGTGGTCAACACTTCGTGACCTGTCGAGATATTCGCGAATTCGCGGAGGCCGAATTCGCCCATTTATCGGGTGCGGCGCTTTTTGGGAACGGCATAAAGGGTGCGCGCCGGAACACCGTAAAGGGACCGCGCGCGGGTGGTGGCTTTTCCG
The DNA here is from genome assembly GCA_025463005.1 of Bryobacterales bacterium. Taxonomy (GTDB): domain Bacteria; phylum Acidobacteriota; class Terriglobia; order Bryobacterales; family Bryobacteraceae; genus Palsa-187. The sequence continues at coordinate 30,409 of JAOAPR010000097.1, forward strand.
ACGGCGTTTATGACGCGCCCGGTTCTCAGGCGAAACCAAAGGCCTCGGCCGGCGCCGCGCTTTTCGAAATGCATTTCGATAACATCTCGGGCGCGGAAGCCGTAAAATTCCTCCGCCGTCCGCGCATCGGCAGTCCTGCCTTGGGTTCGCAAAACAAGGAAGTGAGCGCGCATGGCGTTATCGACTATCTGTGCCGGCCCAGGACGCCGTTTTTGTACATTGGGCTTCTTAGCGTTTACCATTTCCAGCTTCCTTTCCTGTTTAGAATACGCGGACAGCCGGGTTTTACAAGGGGGATGCCGCAAGGGGGAATTGAGCGGAGCGGTTTGAAGTCCCTTGCGGGGGTAGCCTGCGCATGACGCGTGACAGCGTCGTCTGCTGGTGCTGCGGCGTGTCCAGGAGTGGGGCGAACCTGCCCCGCCCCGGCGTCCCTCGGGGGGAACGGGCAAAGAGGGATGCACTTCCGCAAGTGATCGGGTTGAAAACTTGATTCCGTCAACCTCTTCGCTCTGGATTGCACACAGTCGTATTCATCTACCCGTTGTGCGTGTAACGATCCGAACGAAATCAATTAGAAGTTGCGCTATGTTAAACGATTTTTCTTGATTCGTTCCTGCCGAATCAGGCAGGCTTGAAGAGTATTCACCAAAATCATTTTTGAAGTCGCATTTTTCATAGGGGGACGTATTGCATGAGCCTTAGCGGGGGTTTCAACAGCAAATGGGCTAACCAGGACAAGCTCGGGCGCGAGATCAAAACACATGAGGATTTACGCACGGCGCGCATTCGCCACGACGATGGTAGCAGTGCGGAATATCGCGGCGGCAAGATGGTTCCTGGAACGCAAACGCATTCCGGGCCGAAGCAATTCGCGAAGGTTGACGTTCCGACCACAGAGAGCAAGTTCTACACGCCAACGATGATTTCGACGATTGTCGAAAAGCAGCAAGGGGACAAGGAGACCGTCGGCGACAAAGAGGCCGCAGCGCGTGTGCGCAAGCCGATCGACGTGAACAGAAAATCAATGAAGTTGTGAGGTGCGGCATGGAAAAGAAGCTCCAACATTTCGACGACCAGATGCGCCGGGCGCACCGGCACAGCCTGCTGCTGGCTTTTACGACGGCGGCGAGCCCGAAAGACTATTTCGGTTTCGACCACCTGGCGGTCAAGGCAATCCACTATCACCATCGGGACATCGGCGCGGGCCTGTGGTTCCGCCTGCGAGACGGCCGCGTATTCTGCGATATGGCGCTGCCGGCCGATGCCGATGTGCATATCTACGACCGGTCTGGGAGGTGATGCCATGCTTGTCGACGTTTCGAGCTATGACGACATCCTTGAGAAATACTTCCGGGTCACAAAAGGGCTGGGTCTGACGGCAGCGGGCTCCAAGGAAGAGTTTTTCGGCTTCGGGGGCTGCGATGTGCTGCGCATGCACTTTCACAAGCAGGGCTTCGGCGGGGGTACTTACTTTCGGCTTCGCGACGGCCGCGTGGTCGACACCTGCGCTCAGGAACATCCGCCTAACCCCATCTGGTACGACCAGACGACGCACTGACCTCAGTTGTGGGCTCTTGCGGGCAATTGCTGTGGCCTTTGCATTCACCCCCCTTTTTCTCTTAATGGGACAAGGGTTTTTTAAGCGTCCGGGTGCGCAGGTCAAGGGCGCGGGTGGGGTATTCCCGCGTTCATCTCGACCCTTGAGCGCGCGCATGGGCGCATACGCTGGTGAGCGAGGAAAAGGGGGGCGGTTTTTGGCGATGGCGCTTTTTGGAAGTTCTTTTTTCAACAGGGAGTTTTGCATGATGTTGTTTTCCGGCGAATTCGATTTCACTACTCCGCGTGCGCCATGACGGTGGTCCGCGGGGACTGCGTGAACGTGATGAAGGCGATGCCTTCAACGTCCGTCGATTTCATCCCGACCGATCCGCCGTACCTGGTCCGCTACTGCGACCGCTCCGGCCGCAGCGTCAAGAACGACGACAACGACGTCTGGCTCGATCCGGCCTTCGCGCAGATGTATCGGGTGTTGAAAGACAATCGTTTCTGCGTCAGCTTTTACGCCTGGAACAAGGTCGACCGTTTTGTCGAGGCGTGGAAAAAAGCCGGCTTTCACATCGCCGGCCACATCGTTTTCACGAAGAAATATGCATCGAGCGCCCGGTTCATGAGTTACCAGCATGAGCAGGCGTATCTGCTCGCGAAGGGCAACCCGGCGCCGCCTTCGAACCCGCCGCCCGATGTGATCGCCTGGACCTATACTGGCAACAAGCTCCATCCAACGCAGAAGCCCGTCGGCATATTCGTGCCGTTAATTGAGGCTTTCACCAAGCCGGGAGACACGGTGCTTGACCCGTTCTGCGGGTCTGGGTCGGCGCTCGTTGCGGCGCAAGACCTCGGCCGGCGCGTTATCGGCATCGAGCTGGATGAGGCGCATCATCGCACGGCGTCGCAGCGCCTGGCTGAGAAACAGCCGGGACTGTCGTCGAAGTTCCATCAGGTGGGAATAAATCTGAGCCGTTTCGCGAAGCCGATCATTGTGCAGCCGCTGCAGCAGCCGAGCAAGTTCCACGTGCCCGAGGAGACTGCCTGGATACCGGAGCCGCAACCAGCAACGCAAATGCCGAGACCTCCGGTCATCAAGCCAAGAGCTATCGCGCCTTAAACGTCGGCCCGCGCTGCAAAGTCGCGGGCCGCTTAGCTGAAGCCGTCTAAGGGCATGCTGGGGCCATTTTAAACTTACTTCGCCCCCATTGATTCAGTAAGTTACGCGATTGAAGCCATCTAAGGCATGCACAGGCCATTTTCAACTTACTCTGACACCTTTGATTTTTGATCTGTTTTTGATCAACCAGTAATACGCAGCTACAAGCGCTATTCCCCAAAAGAGGCTGTTCAAGCACATGAGAATTTCGAGCGGATCAATGCCCCAGTACCACGTGGTCCAGTATTTAATCAAAAAACCCAATGGGAACGCCGTAATCCATGACATGGCATAGCGAACCGTGCAGTCAAACCTGCATCCTTCAGCATATGCCATGCACATCAGCGTAAACAGAAGGTGCAGACCGCTCACAGCTATGACGAGAAGTATTTTCTTTTTCAATGTGCTGTCATCCTACAGCTGCGGTGTTGGTGGCTCAGTCTTCCCGTGGTACGTGTCATCGAGATACTTGAAGACTTTCTCCGAGAAATCCCGGCAATTCGACCCGCCAGAGAAAAGGAGGGAATCAAAGGGGTCAGAGTAACTTGATTCAGGGGATAGCGCGGCATGTGGGGCCCTTGCTGTCGACTAAGGATCATCGCAAATGAAGGCGCGGACGCCAAGGGCGGTTTTGATAATGTTTAGTAAGGTGTGTGTCCCCTGATTCATGTCCTTCGCGCTGCCAAGTAGCGGGCCGCTTAGCCGAAGCCCGTCTAAGGGCATGCTGCGGCCATTTTCAACTTACTCCGACCCCATTGATTGCCATTGATTGTGGTCTGACAGAGGCAGCCTCCAAACAGGAGTTTTTCGGCTTCGGGGCGGGCGACGTGCTGCGCATGCACTTTCATAAACAGGGCTTCGGCGCGGGTCCTTACTTCCGGCTTCGCGACGGCCGCGTGGTCGACATCTGCGCCCAGGAGCATCCGCCTAATCCCATCTGGTACGACCAGACGACGCATTGAGACCTCAGTAGAAGGCCTTTTTATCGGCAGTCAGCCACGTGTCGGGAAGTTGAAGATCGCGGTCTTGCGAACGAACTGAGTTACGCCAGCAAACAGAAACGCCGTTACGGTTATAATGCCTATTCTCATCGAATTAAATAGCTCCGGGCCACCGTAGGACAGAAGAATGCCGGGCGCTACAGACCCCATGAGAGAAACACCTGCGACTACCAACGGCGAAGGATAGAATACCCACAGAAGTACAACAAGGCCGATGGTGGTGAAAACAACCATGTGAAGCAAAGAACTATCAGAAGGGCCTAGGTACCAGGCATATAGGTACGTTGTAATGATGTAAAACCAACCAAGCATACATAGGCCAACCAACCCTACGAGCATTACTTTTGTCTTTCTCGCTAATTCCCGCATCTGCACGCCTTTAAAGCTTGCTTCTTGATTTGAGCTCTATCAGCCCGCTTTTTCCTTGTCCTAAGTTACGCGGTTGAAGCCATCTAAAGGCATGCACAGGCCGTTTTCAACTTACTCTGACCCCTTTGATTCTGACCCCCTTGATTCTCTCGGCTCGGGATGAACTTTCATCCACTTTTGAACCTGCCCCTCAACATCATCAATTTGAGTTGGCGACAATCGCTCCTTTACCGCTTCGAATTCACGATCGAGAGTCACCTGCCTTTTGACACCTTGGTCTAAAAACAACCGACCCCAAAAATAAGCTTTCATATCGTCCCTGGGAACATCAATCCCGGATATATATATATTAAAAAGATTGTGCATAGCCTCTAAATCGCCCTGCGCCGCCGACATCCCAAACCATTTTATAGCCTGAATATTATTTCTCTGAGCAGAATTATGCTGCCCCATTCCGTCATTGATATAATAATAGGCAAGACTGTTCTGAGCTCGTAGGCTTCCATGTTCAGCCTCCGTCTTTAGCGAGGTTAGAGCTTGGGTATCACCATGGCTAACAGCGCCTAATAAGCGCTTCCAATGCTCATCTCTAAGGACTTCCACCCTTAATTGTAGACGTTTATTGGCTGCATTTAATTGTACTTTCGTAAGATTGTTAGCAATGTTGTCACGCAATTTAGCAGCACTCGAACGTGTCAACGCTGCAAGGCTATACCAATAATACGCTTCGCTGTAATCCCTCTTTACGCCCTCACCCAGACCGTAAATCTGTCCAAGTCTGATCTGCGCATCAGGGTTTCCCTGATACGCAGCGCGTCGATACCAATTTTCTGCGACGCTCGAACTTTCCTTAGGGACCTTAGCATCATATATTTGCCCAAGTTCATACGCCGCATCAGCGCTTCCTTGATCTGCTAGTGGCACTAAGAGTTTAATACCAGTTTCAAAATCGCCGCGAAGATAGGCCGTTTGCCCATCTTCAAGCTGGCCCGCGTTAGCCCTAATCGCCGCGAAAGATAGTAGATATAGAATGCAAATGAACGCTATGTAACGAAAACACAACATATTCTCTCTACCACGTTCTAGACTATGAACCACTACTGTGCGTCGCACGCGCAGCGCCGGAAAGTCGGCTCTTGGTAGTCAGGATCTGTCTTTCGAAAGGCCCAGTCATTCCAAAGCACTGTATTGGTTGTCGTTGCCGCCGATACCACGCTCGGTAATGTACCATCAAGAACATATATACCAACGTGGTGGTCAACCGCAACCACATCTCCATCTCGTGGAGTTCCGACAACTTCACCTGGCGCTGGCGGGCCCATAGGAATGAGGACGAGATATCCGGGAATTGTCAACCCCTTGTCATACCATTCCCCTGCAGTATAGGGGTACTTTCGTCCGGGAGGAAGCACTGGTGCATTACCCCCCTGTTTCAGGGCTTCATGTACAAACCAATTGCATTTGTCAACTCCAAAGCCATTTGTTTTCCCACCATAAGACGAAGTAGTCCATGGGCTCCAATCGGAGCTGCTGATTTGATTCCAGGCCCACCAAGCCGCACCTTTTCCGTCCAAACCAAATGGATCGAGCCACATCAACGGATTCGCACCGACATAGCCAAAGGTATTGAGACCGCCCGCGAGGCCCACGGGGTCACTGCTGATATAGCGGCCGATAGCGGGATTATAAACGCGGTTCCAGTTGTAGAACAAGCCGGACTCGGAATCATAATATTGCCCTGGCATACGCAGGTTGACGGTGGCAGTGCCGGAGGGGGCGCTGGTACCGAAGGCATCGTTGTTCCAACTCCAGACTTGGGTACCGCTATTGTTGGTGCCGAAGCGCGGCGTCCCAAGGTGGTCAGTATGAAGGTAGGTCAGGACCTCGGGCGATCCGGAGTTAATCTGGGCGAGCGATGCACTGTTCAGGTAAACATACTCGCGGATGAAGTTGCCGGAGGTATCGTATTCACCATACAACCGCCCGCCCGTGCCGTAAACATAGTAAGTCGTGCTGGCCGCCACCTTCTTCGCGCGCTGGCGGTAGACATTGTAGGTGTAGGTGCCGACCGTGCTGCCGCCGACTACCACTGTCTTCAGTTCGCCTTCCGCGTTCCAGGTGTAGGTGTTCACGCCATCGCCGGTGATATTGCCGGAAGAGTCGTAGGAATAGCTGTTACCGCCCACGGCGCTGATCTTGTTGCTGGTCGAAGGAACTGTGGTGGTCGTGGTGCTACCCTGCACTTTGGTCAGCCGGTTGCTGGACGCATCGTAGGTGTACGACGTCGAAGTGCCCGGATTTTCAGCGTTGACGCGGTCGATATTATCATAGCCGTAGGTAGTGGAGCCGGCCTGCGTAATGTTGCCGTTGTTGTCTGCCGTGTATGTCCAGTTGTAAATGCTGCCCGAGACCGTACGGTTGGTTGGGTTGTAATCCTGATCGTAGGTGCCAGTGAACGTCAGGCTATTGCCGTAAGTCAGACCCTTCATCGGCCCGAAGGGCAGATACGTGATGGAGGAGGCCAGTGTGGTACTGCTTCCGTTCACGGTGGCGCTGACGCCGCTGACCTGGCCGTTGCCATTAAGCGTATAGGTCACCGTGCGTCCCGAAGGCAGCGTAATGCCGGTGATATTGTCGGCGAGGTCGTAGCTGAAAGAGGTCGTGAAGGTCAACGACCCACGCGTGTCTTTCTGCTGCGTCACGCGGCCTAGCACGTCGTACTGGTATGCTGTCGTGCCCGCTGCATCCGTCACCGAGCAGAGATGCCCTTTATACGGCGTGCCGCAGCCGCTACTGGCGTCGTAAGTCAGGCTTGCATTCAGCGACGTGTCCGAAGGGTAAGCTACAGTGCTGAGGCGGTTGATCGCATCGTAAGTAAAGGTGGTGATGACGGAGCGCGCATCGGTGCGTTGCGTGACATTCCCGGCCTTGTTCAACGTATACGACGACGTGCCGCGATCCGGGCTCGTTTCGCCCGTCACGTCGCCGAAGGCGTTGTAGGTGTAGGTCGTACTGTTGTTGCGGTGGTCCTTCATCGAGGTCACGTCATCCAGCGCGTCATACCCCGGCGTCGCGACGCCGCTCAAGGCGTCGGTGGCAGTTGCAAGACGCTGCAAGGCGTCATAGGTAAGGCCCGTCGCATGCGTCCGAGGATCGGTATAAGTCGTGAGGTTCGAGTTCGTGTCCCAGGCGAAGTTCGCCGTCTGGCTGGAAGCGCCCACGCTGGTCAGCAGGCGCGCGAGTTCGTCGAAGGACGCCGTGTGGGTATAGGTGGTCGTCGGCGTGGTGTTTTTATAAACGGTCTGCGTGACGTTGCCCGCGTTGTTCAGCGCATAGGTCACCGTATTGCCGAGCGCGTCCTGAATGCCGGTCAGGCGATGGGCATTGTCATAGGTATACTGCACTGTCACGCTGTTGGGCAGTGTCACCTGCGTCAGGTTGCCGGCGTAGTCATAGGCAAAGGAAGTCGTCGCCGCCAGCGCCGTGCCATAGGCCTGGATTGCGCTGGTCAGTCGCCCGTTCGTGTCGTAGGCGAGGTCGGTCTCGACGCTGTTGGCATCGGTGATTTTCTTTGGGCGACCCGCGGAATCGCGCGCCGTGATGGTCGTCACCTGGCTTAAGGCATTCGTGATGGTCGTGAGGTCGAAGTTCGTATCGTAAGCGAAGGTGGTCACGTCCGACACATCCGTGCGCGGACCGTCGATGGTGTGGAGACGTCCGAGAATGGTGTTGCCGCTCGGGTCAGTCGAGTTCGAATAGTAGGTATAAGTGGTGTTGCGCGTCTCCGATGTCGCCGTATCGGTGACGGTGACCGACGTCAGGCGGCCATAAGTATCGTAGGCATAGGCCGTCGTCTTTCCAGGTTGTGTGATGAGGGATGGCAGGTTCCAGGTCGCGTTATAGGCGATGTTCGTTACGCGCTGCTGCGTCGTGTCCTCGGCGTCGATGATCCGGGTCACGTTGCTGCGGTCGTCATAGACGTAGTCGGTCATGACATCCTGCCAGTCCGTCATGCCGGTCACATGCCCAAAGTCGTCGTAGTTGTAATATTGGCTGGACGCTACGGTATTCGTGGACGCCGCCCCGTCTATCTGGACGACCCGGCGCGGGGGTGTGGCGATGGTGGTGTCGACGTTGACGAAGTATTCCGTAAAGCTCTTGGAAAGCGGGTTGGTGATGCCCGACGTGTTAGTTGCGTAAGTGATCGAATATTGATTGACGCCGCCAGCAAGTTGGGTCGAATTGGCCTTGCCGGTGGTGGCGTCGTAGGCGTAAGTCGAATAACGGTTGCCATTTTCGTCAACAATACCGGTCAGCGCGTGAATGTAAGTCGCGTTCTCGTACTTATAGGTGATGACTTTGGTATCCGGCTTCGTCACCGTCGACAGGTTGCTGTTCGCGTCATAGGCATAAGTGAAGGTGCCATCCGGCGTCACCAGTGTCGCAACGCGACCACTGCCGTCATAGGTCAGCGAAAGCGAGCGGTTGTTTTCATTGGCGATGCCGGTCAGCTGGTTCGAGCCGTTATAGGTAAGATTCAGCGCCCCGCCTCCGAGATATTCGATGCGGGTGAGCAGCTTCGAGCTGTTGTATTTCTCCACGGTTCCGTTTTGCAGCGTATAGGTATAGCCACCCGTGACGGTCGCAAGCGCCGCGGTCGTGGCGGGATCATCCGCAACCCAGTTCGACCCGCTCAAGGTATAGGTCGTCGTGACACCAGTGTTGTCCGTGAGGGAAGCCGCGGTGCCGCCCGTGATGGTGAACGTGCGGGCGTAGTTGTGGCGCCAGAGGGTGCCGACCGCATTGTTGGTCCAGGTGCTGTCGGAGCGATAGATCCGGGTAAAGCTCAGTCCGCCGGCGCTGTAATCGGTCGCCGTCTGCGACTTGAATCCGGCGTCGAAATTGATGGGGTTGCCGGCGAAAGTGGAAGCGCCAAAGATGTCCATCACGCTGGGTGCGAGGCGATCCCAGGTGCTGCTAAAGGCGTCAGCGATGCCGGCGGCGGCGGCGGCAAAGGGGCCGCCGATAAGGAAAGCGCTCCGCATGTCATTCGCCACGCTGTTCGCAGGGCTTGCACCGGGATTAGCGGCGGCATTCATGCACGTCAGGCACGGACCCGGCGTCGTGTCCGGCGGAATCGCCGACACTGTAACGGTGTAGTTGCCGGTGGCCAGGCCCGTCTGCTCGTAAAGCACGAGGGTATAGGTGTAGTTGCCGGTGATGGCGGGAGAGGTTCCGCTATAGGTGTTCCCGGTAATGGTCCAATATGTGCCGTCGGGCTTATACAGAAGCGCGTCGCAGCCGTAAGTGCCAAAGGTGCAGCTGGTGGTGATGCTGACGGGCGAGCTGGCCTTGGAAAGAAACTTGTAGCTCTTGATGGCGTTGAGCTGCATCGTGCCATGGCGCAGTTTGCCGTTGATGAGCCAGCCTTCCGAAACTGGGGCGTTGCCCTTGACGAAGTAGAAGTTATAACTGCCCGGATCGGTATAGGTGTAGTTCAACGGGTATACCAGAAAGGTGTAGGTGCCCGTCTGCGTCAGCGAGTTGATGTTGTAGATGGCGGTGCTGTTGTTGTAGCCCAAATAGTGGCCGTCAGGCGTGTAGGCGATAATCATGACAGGATAGGTAGCGCCGACGTGCATCGCCATCGCCTGTCCCGTGACCCCTTTGAAGCTGTAGCTGCGTATCTGTGCGCTGCCCATGCTACTGGGGTCGAACGCGCCGCTGTGGAACGGCTGCGGATTTTGCGAGACCGTATCCAACGTCTGCATAAAATACATCTTGTAGGAGCCGGTGCTGGTTGAACTTTGTGCAATGAGCACGACGGTGTAGGTTCCCGTCTGCGGCAGGGTGGTGGCGAGCGACGTGTAATCGTTGGCACTGGTGTAAGTCCAATAGTGGCCGTCCGGCGTGTAAATATACATGTAAGTGCCGAAATTCATGCCGCCTACGGCGAGTGCGAGGCTGCGGCCCGTCGTGCCGGAAAAGGTATAGCTCGTCATCTGGCCCGCCGGCAGCGTGCCCGCATTGCCCAGGCCGCCTGATGTAAGCGCTCCGTCGGAAACGCCGCCCCCGCCGATCACATAGGAAAGGTCGTAAGACCCATAGCCGGTGCCGGTGCTCTGCACAACGATGGTATAGGTTCCCGTCGTTGGCAGCGAGGTGAGATTGATGCCGTTGGTGCCAACGGTGTAGTAGGTGCCATTGGGCGTATAGACGAAGATGTAGGCGCTCCAGGCTGCGCTCGGTGTAGTGAGGTGAAGCTGCATGCCTTGCGATGCCGTGCCCGAGAACGTGTAGCTGGTGAGGCCCCCGGACGGAAGCGTGTCATGGGCGGTCGCGCCGCTAGTGAGCGCGCCGTTGGAGACCGCCTCGGCGCCGGCGACGTAATAGAGGGTATACCCGCCGGGCGCTCCGCTCGTGTTTCCTGAGATTCGGACGCTGTAGGTCCCGCTTACGGGCAGCGAGCTGTGCCTGCAGAACGCGCCGCCGCAGACAAGGCCGGTTGTTAACTGGGTGCCGTCAGGCTTCCAGATCGTTATCGTCGGAGCGCCGAAACTGTCCACAACGGTGATATAGATGCCATGCCCCGTCGTGCCTGTGAAGGTCTGCGTATCGTAGCAGTTGCTGATGCAGGGAGGTATCGAGGGCACACTACCTGTTACCGTCGAGCCGCTGGTCATAGTTACAGCGTGCGCATCGCGGGCGCACAGGACCATCAGGCAAAACAGGATGCCGCATAGGAAATTTTTCATTGGAAGGCTCCTCCCCAGAAGCGGCCGCCTGGTGGCGGCCTTAAATATTACTTTTTCGTGTAGTCGATTTCGAGCAGCTTGGTTTCATGGCCTGCGTTGTCGACTGCGGAAATGATGCGCCTGTAATGTTCGTCATCGACAAGGGTCAGCTGCGAATGAAATCCCTGTTCGACGCCCGTCAGCGGGTTGGTGAAGCGTCCGGATTCCCAGATATTGCGCTCCTTGCCGCCGGCTTTCGCGTCGCCCGGGCCTGTGCCGGTTTTGTTCGCGGCGGCTGCTTTCTCCTCGTACTTGCCGGTGCCGACGGTCACGCCCGTCGCCAGGCTGTCGACGGCGACGAAGGACAGGGATTTTTTCGCGTTGTCGAAGCCGATCAGCTCCTGGCCTTCGAAGGGAATCTGTTCGTGCCCAATGTTGAGTGTGCCCGTGACTTTGCTGGAGAGGTAATGGCCGTCCAGCACCATGTCGTTTACGACAAAGCCTGTCCCTTGCTGCGGCTCGGCCTTCGGGGTCGTCCAGATGGATTCGACGTAGTTCCAGCTGCCGGTCAATGGCATCAGTACGGCGGTATGGTCTTTCGCGGATGGCTTGGCGCGCACCTGCATCGCTTCGGCGATGCCGTCGGCGGGAAGGCGAGCCTCAGGCGAGGTCGCGGCGGCGGAAGGTGGTGTTTCGGTTGTCTTTCTCGCCGCCTGTGCCGGCGCCATCAGGCCGAGGCAAATCGTTGCCAGCACCAACAATCGCAAGGCGGGGACGAAAAGGCCCCATTCGCAGCACCGAAGAAGAATACGCGCAGGTGAAAGGAAGGCCCATTGGCCCTGTTGTTCCGTATGCATGCTTATATCCCCCATCTTGAAACTGCGCCGAAGATGACGCTTTTAGATTTGATATGTAGAACCCAAGCACCTTGGCTGCACGGGGTCAACGGAAAAATGAATTACGTCGAGACTACCGGCTCCCGGTTAAGAAATGCTTAACGGCAGCGATTGCCAGAACACCCGCTCCGGTGGATTGCCAGAACGACAAGGCAACCTCAGGTGCATACCATGGTATGCAGACATTGCAGCGACAAGGCTGTGATTAAATGAAAAATTTCTGAGCATAGGTGTTCTCGCGCAACAGAATTTGCAGGCGCCAAACTACAGCGGAAAATGTGACACGTCGTCATGCGTGCCGGCGATGGAAGGTGAAACTGTGTGGATAAAAATTAAGGTAGAGCGCGGCTTTCGAAGGTCAAGGGCCTGTCGCTGCCTTTTCAACATCCGGCGACGACAAGTAATGTAATTACTCCAGCTCGTCCTGTTCACATCCTAGGCATTGGGAGTTGTTGCTTCCGCGCGCAATTGTTATACGCGGGCGCGACATGCTGCTTCGGGACCGGCGTAGGAGTTGGCAATGTCATGAACCGCGACATGCCAGGAACCTGCGAGATGAAGCGGGACATCGCGGGATGCGCTGCAATGAAGCGCGAAACCTTCGGATGACGCACGAGGAAGCGCGACAGGGGATTGCTCGGCACTTGCTCCGGCAGGTCTGCTGCAACTTTCAGAAACTGGCTCGGGGTCTGTTGCAAAAACCGCGAGCCAGTTACTTTCCCAACTTCGGAGGGGGCGGTTCCTCCCCGTCCCGGAATTCCTGTTCCATTTCGAAATCTTTTGCCCATTCCGATTGCTCGCGGGCGATGTCGATAGCCTTCTGCCGGTCGCGCAGGCGACGCTCAAGCTCTGTCTCGTAGCCCTGCTCTCGGCGCTTTTGCTCATCAAGGTGCCCCGCGCGCAAGGCGGCGAGCACGGCATTATTGTTCTCGCGGAGCTGCTTGATGAAATCCTTGCGTGCTTGGCCCTGGGCCAGGCGGAAGCGCTGGAGATCCTGCTTGCGGTTCTCTTCCCGCTCGGCGGCCGTTTCCGGATCGATATGGTCGCGAAACTTGTCGAGAAGCCCTTTGAGGCCTTCGCGTTTCGGTTTTTGCTGAAGCTTGAACGCCTGGAGTTCGGCTTCCTGCCTGATGGTGAAATCCTCCATTTTGGCCGGCATGGAATTTTTCAACTGGGCCTGCAGGACGCGGTATTCGCCCGCGTTCTTGTCGGCCTCGGCGCGGTATTCCTGTTGCTGGCGTTTCAGGATGGCGCCCCGCAGCTTCTCAATCTCGGGGTCGAGCGACGACGGTCCTGGCGGTGCCGGGGGCGGCTGGAGAGCTGGGAATTGGGGCGTCAGTTCTTTTTGGGTCCAACCCTCGGCAGGCCTCGGCGTTACGGTCTCCTGTTTTTCGGGTAGGATTTCGGGCTGGGGCAGGGTTGGCAGCGGTTCCGGGGATTCGGTCGTCGCTCCGGGCTGGAGAAACTTGGACGCTTCTACGCCCTGTTTCGGGGCTTCGCCCCATATTTTCAGGGTGCTGAGCTTGCGCCGTTCCTGCTCGGCCGTAGCCTCATCGACACTCGGCAGCTTGCCTAGGTCGATGGGCTCCATGAAGGCTTTGAATTCTTTTCCCTTTATGTCCGTGACCTGTTTGGACAGGCTGTAAACTTCGCCAGCCTGGTCGACGATGACCAGTCCGCGCTTATCGCCCTTAGCCAGAATGTAGCCCGCATCCTCCAGGGCGGCTTTGAAGGACTGCGCGTTGTCGGCAGCGGCCCGGAGCGCCGTGACCTGTTCCTTGCGTTGCTCGATCGTCAAACCCGTCCGCAGGTCTTGCTGGTGATCTGCCTGGTTGGTTTTAGCGCGGGGGAAGTCTTTCTGCTTCTTGCGGTCGCGCTTCGCATGCTTGCCGGGCACGATTTCCTGCCCGAATTCCAATTCCATGCGCTGGCTGGCGCGCTCGTGGGCGATGTAGTTGTAGCTGTCTGAGATGACCTTCATCGTGTCGACATCGGTGCGTTGCCAGACGACATGCAGGTGCGGCCGGTCGTCTTTCCCGGCATGAAGGACCATGGCGCAGGGCTGATCCTGCAGCCCGAGTTCCTCGCCCAGTATCTCGGCCGCGCGCTTCCATTGTTCTGGGGTCATCTCACGGGCGTAATGGGCTTCGGGGCTGATCTCGGCGTGATAAAGTCCGTCGCGCCCCTGTTTGGTCCCTTCGACGAGAGTTTGCCAGTCGCGAAACGCCTCAACGAGCTGTTCGGCTGTATGGTGGCGGTCGGGTTCGCCATCAAGGCCGGCTGCCCACGGCGAGCGCAGTTCCAGAAGCTCCGCAGGCTCGCCCGTATCCCATCGCTCGACGCGCATGAGATAGACGGCGAGCTGCCGGGCACCACTTCTGGAAGCGCCCTTCGCGATCACTCAGGCATTGCCTTCCGGGGGCGTGAATTTGCTGCGGACGGTGCCCCGCTTCAGCGCTTTCACCGATCCTATGGCGGGCGCGCTGGGGGCTGGATGTTCGGCGGCCTGCACTGCGGTACTCCCAATGATGCGGCGCAACAAATCGGCCGGGATGGCGATCGTCTCAGCGCCCGGATTAGCCGCCAGGCCTTTCTTGCCGGCTGCGATCAGGTCATCCCAGTCCTGCATCTCGGGGCTCGGTTCCTTGCCCAGGGCAACGAAAATAGCGTCGCGGAAGGCGACGTAATCCTTAAGCATCAGGCGAAGCTCGGGCAGGTCATAAAAGTCATCTTCGTTAATACCGCGGGCGATCTGGTTCGCATTGTTATTGAGGCGCCCGAGCTGTCCCTGATGCTGAAGCAGGATCTGCTTGTCGACAGGCGGAATGCGCTGCGACCTGGCCCCTGGGTCGCCGTCTTGGGCGAGCGCCCGCATGAACGCCCCGAAGGTGAGCCCTGTCCGGTTAGCCCTGGCGGCGACCTTGTTGAACTCGGCCATATCCCAGCGGATGGGGGTTATCTTTTGACGCTTGCGGGTTTCGGTACCGTGGCTTTTTTTGGGCGCGGGCTGTTCGTCCGTCATGAGAGTACTCCGGTATGTTTGATGGCCGGACCCTGACAGGCTTTTACAGCCCCGGTCATTTGCATACGGGCTCCGGAGCTTCCCGTATGGTCAAGGGGTCGAGCCCCTTGGTCTGGTCCACAGGGGCGCGGAACTGAGCCCCTATCATGGTGTCGGAGCTCGAAGGCTCCGACAAGTGGGTGCCGGGACGCGATAGTCCTGGCGAGTGGTCGATGGGGCGCGATAGCCCCTCGTAGGGTCCAGGGGCAAAGCCCCGGTCGCTGGTTCTTAGGGGCGCGAATAGCCCTTGAGCGGTGTCGCAGAGGCAGAGCCTCCGGGCGGGTCCACGGGTGCCAAACCCTGGTCTGGTTGGGATGCAACGGGAAGGGCGAAGCAACCTTCCCTTGCCAAGCCAGCCCCGTTTTACGGGGCGCTCGCGGTAATACCGCGAATGGCTTGCAAGCGTTAGTAAGTGGCACCAGATGGTATTAGGCTACCATAGATAGCGATTCTGGTAAACGCTAAAAACTGAAGGCAACGCGCAGGCTTTCTTCTGCTGCTACAGCTTCGGGTTGTGACTATTGAGATGACTGCGACACCACTCCCAAAGAGCTGGCCCGCAGTCTCCAACAAGTCCTGGTGAAATTTTCCTGACCGGTCGCTCGCAAAGGCTAAGTGGTGCCCTCCTTGACAGTAAACGGCCGCGCGTCACCTCCCATGTAGTATGGGTTCGGGTCGTACTGCAAGGGAAAGGTTCCCCAATAAATGTGCTCGAAACCGTCGGCCGTTTTCAGGTGCTGAAACGCTTCTGGAAGGTCCCAATAGTCCACTGGCCGGAGGTAATCGGGGCGATGGGCAGGGTTCAGGAGAATGGCCGTGTCGCGCCCCAGGTTCATGATTTCATCCGGCATCAGGAGATCGCGGCCGGTTTCCCCATGGGTCGTGCTCTGGCCGCTCGAACCGCCACCGGGGTTTTGATTAGCGGACGTCGAGCGGCTTGTGGTGGGGACAGTCGTCTTCCCCAGGGCCTGGCTTAAGTACTTGGCGCTTTCGAGGTCGCCGATGTTGCAAAACCACTTGTAGCCGCAATTGTTAATAATTGTGGCGGCGTCGTCGCCATAGCAGTTGCGTGATTTAAGCTGGTCCAGCCCCTGAACGATGAGCGTGAAATCCACCCCATAGCCGCGCATCGTGGAAATGTCGTCCGGCAGGTCATCAAGCCGCCCCAAGGCCGGCAGTTCGTCTATCAGGAACATGCACCTGTGGAGGGGCTGGGTTTCCCGCTGCTTAAACGCCTGCATCCCGGAAGCGACTATGAGACGGAGCCACGTCCTTTGCGTTTTCATCCGCCCTGGAGGAATGATGACGTAGACCGTTACCAGCTTGTCGGTAAGGTCCCGCATGGAGAACGAGGAGGTGGCGGTATTGGCCTTGATCTGGGGGTCTGAGAGGAATTTTGTTCGGGTGTTCAAATTCGAAATCACCCCGCTATAGGTGGTATCGGCCAGGTCAATGAACGTGGCCGCGTTCTCTCGGATCGCGCCTTCGAAAGCAGAGCTGGCGGCCATGTTCACCAGGAAGTTGTCCCTCATGTCCTTCCGGGTTTTGGTGACGATTTCGCGGGCTCGGGCGAGAGTTTTGACTTCGGGTACTCCTCCGGGGCCAGGCAATCCTTCCTGATCCGTGAGCCAGAGGAGAACCGCCGTCAAAAGGCTGGCTGCGGACTCCGTCCAGTACACTTCGCGCGAACCGTCGAGGGGGCACATTGCGAGGGACAGGCTCTCCGCAATCGCGACGGCGTTGGGGTCATTCCGGTCCAGAAGGTCGAGCGGATTATACGTTGCCGGCGTAAACCCAAGCTGCTGGAATACGCCCTTCTTTACGCCCCAAGGGTTGACGATATGGATTTGAGAGAACAGTTTCTGCCGCGCCCTTGCGGTGACCGCGGCGTTCTCGCCCTTGGGGTCGATGACAAGGGCGCTACCCGTCCCATAGCGGAGCAAGGTGGGGATAATGACGCGGGTTCCCTTGCCCGTGCCGGTTTTGGCGACGATGAGTGTATGATGCTCCGGCGTCGAGCAAATCGGGCCCCCATTGTGCTGCGCGAAGGGCTTGAGATGGAGAGGTCCGGGCATACTGGACTTACCGAAGAAAACGCCCTCGAATACGGCCAGTCGGCTTGGGAAACCAATCGGCTCTGCGAAACTCGCGCTGCCGTAAGTATCCGGAGCTTGTTGCTGCGGTACCTTGAAGCCCGGCTTCGACGACTTCCAGCCGGTTTTAATGAGATACCAGGCCCATGCGGAGCCTAAAACGATAACAGCCAAAATGAACAGGTGAACGTAGCGGTTGACTATATCGTCGTAGGAAAGCGGAACGCTTCTGGGGCCCTCATTGGGACTATTGGGAGGGGCAGTGCTGAAAGGGTCCGCGCGGTAAACCGGGTCTTTCAAAGCGCGTTTAAAGTCCGCTTCGAACGTTGAACGATACTTGGTGCCGGACCATCTGTCGCGCAGCCGCTGTATCCGTGCGGCGCTCTCCGCTTCCCCCTTTTTTAACACTTCGGGCGACATCTGGTGCGCCCGCACCTGGTCCCGGCCGAGTTCTAGACGAAGCTGCCAGTTGGACGCCTCGACGGCGTCCTTGACCACCTGGCTGGCGGCGGGCTCCTGAGCGAAAACCGGCACGAGGGCGCATAGAAAAAGGGCCGGAAGTAGTGCCGCCCGTTTCAGAAGGGGTCTTCCTCCCCTCGCGGCTTGTTATCGCGATTTTTGTACCTCAGCGCGTGGCCGACTTGAATATGATGACGAAGAAACATATCGTCGCCCGTAGGGCCTTCGACGCCGCGTTTTTTTTCGGGAAGCCCAACCAAGTCGCAGCAACGGTTCCATGCGTCGACGATTGTACCGTCGCTGAACGGAATGATATTGGATATCGAGTTGTACAAAAATTCAGTCGGGAGAGAAACTTCCTTGTCGCCCCGTTTTTGCGCCTCCCGGATTTTGTCCGTGGCATCAATGTAGGCGTTAACTTCGTCCGTATCAAAAAACGCTTCGGTAAGGCCTTGTTCGGTCGCGGGGTACTCGGGTTCCGCTGGCGGCGGGTTTGGTGGTGCGGCAGGTTGTTTGCTTTTCGTTTTTTTGGGAAGCGGGTTTCTCGTTTTGGATTTCATGCGGAACCTCTTAACAAAAGAACACGGTCTGACCGTAGTTTAAATCTTTCCAAAGAAACCCCGCATGCCGCTCGAAGCTCCCCAGCTTTCATCTTTTCACTTCACTCCCGGTCTTAACATAACCACAAACGTCCTCTGCCTGGGACGCGGGTTGCTTGCAGCCGAATTCCGGCTCGCATGGCGTCGCAACCTCACGGTAGCTACTTTAACGTGCATCAGGGCTGTTTTCATTGTCATCGGCTTCGGGTAAGGTTGACCGATGGTTTAGCGCAACTGCGGGTTGGAATGCAACCGAAATGTCAGTACTGGAATGGATACCTTGCGAGGAAAGTTTCGTCCCCGTCACCAGCGACGTGGTTTCGTGGACCGAACCCTATTGGCCCCCAACCAGGCGACGGCGAAAGAAGGTGAAGCCCTGGGGCGAACACCGTGTAACTGCCGAAGTGTTGGAAGTGGACAGCCGCGACTTCGTCCGGTTGTCCGTGCTTAAAGATGAAATCACCAAGAACCCCCACGGCATGCCGCTAAAACTTCTCAAAAAGGGCGAGGTCATCGTCAAGAAACGGGCGACGATAGGACGCGGAAAACCGGAGCGTCTGGAATGGACGGACGAAACGGTGCGCGCCATCGAGGTCAGCAGGTTCCTGCACTGACGGCGTTCAGCCCGCGGATGCGCCGCAGCGCCAGCACGGGCGTTATTCTTTCACTTTAGCTTCGGCATGCGGCAACTGCCGCACTTTGCCGGGGCTCCTTGTCCTCAAGTGCGACATCTGTCGAATTGGCGATTGCCATTCCAAGGCCGTGAGGGCCTTCCTGGTCCTCTTCGGTGACGAACGCGCCGTTCACGCGATTTCTTCTTCATTTCTTCAAGGCCGCGTCCATCCTCGTCCTTCTTTAGCCTGTATCCTGCATCTGTTCGTTGTCGAAGTAAGCTTCCGGCCGCCGAGATTTTCGGCGGGGCCCGGAAGCTCTTGCTACTTGCGTGCCGCCCCAAGAGGGGTCACTTACGCCGCCGAACGAGATGCAGTCCTCAGTCCACGAAGGCCGCGATGGTCGCGGCTTTCGAACTGAAGGAGAAACCACATGAACAGCACTTTCATCCCCGCTTCGGACCTGAAGGACCTCTCGACCGTGGAACTGCAATCTAAATTCTTCCAGATGTCTGCGGACGTAAACCGCCTGCGCCAAAAGTGCGGCCAGTTGCCGATGGCCGAAGCGTCGCTCCAGAATATCCGCTCCGAGCTGGCGCAACGTCGCATACGCGGACCGAAGCCGTAAGCTTCGAAAACGGCGGGCTGCCTCAAGCAGCCCGCCGTTCTGACGTGAGAAGCCCAGACAGCGCAGGCAGAAAGTCCTTCTCAGGCTGGTTTCGATAGGATCATTGTTATTCCGGGTCGTCCCACTTCTCGGTATATCGAGCACCGAAAGCAATCTGCCGCTCGTACTCGGCGGTATTGCTCGCCTTCAGTTTCAGGAGCGAGTAGACGCGGTTCACGGCGTTCTTCATAATGAATGTCATTTCAGCATCCGTAACATGCGAGTATTCGGCGTTGCCGCTACAACTTGGACACTCCTTGCCAGCGTGAATGTCCTCAATCGGGCCATTGCGGAAGGCAAGGGCCACGATGGCCTTGGCCTCGTGGACGAGGTCGGGTTGATCTGTTTTGTTTTTCATTTCGAGAGCGCCTTGAGCCGCTAACATTCCGCCGCGCAGGTGTGGCCCTGCACGCGGAAGTATAGCGAGCCTCTGGCTCCGGGTCAAAGATGGAACACAAGCCTGGACATGGGTAAGAGGAGAAGGAGCGAAGCCTCGGCTTCGCAGGTCTGCAAATAACGAATTCGCTAAGACCGGCGCCATCTGGCGCACCGCGAATTCTTAGCCAAACGCGCTCGAAGTGCCGCATCTGCGGCCCGCGCGTTTGGGGCTTTGCCGCCTTCAGCGCCGCCGCGTCGATCTCGACGCTTTCCCGGCGGGCTGCAAAGCCTTGCCTTTGCGCTTCGCCTTTCGGGGCTTCGCTTCCGCTCCTGCGGCGTCGGCGTTCACGCCGCACGCTATTTCGCCGGAGCCATCCTCAGCAACTTCCCACGCTGGTATTCCTTGCAGGATCGCGGCGGCACTGGCGCTGGGAGTGATATGAGCGTAGGTCTCACGGATTTCTTTTTCAGAGGTGCCCATTTGCATCGCCAACTCAAAACTTTTGGTGCCATTCAGTTTTCGGAACGTGGCATATGTATGGCGGAATGAATAGTTACTCCGCCGTTTGCCCTCGACGCTAAAAAGAAGGTTCGTGTGATGCTTGCTCAGCAAGTCAGCTAACGATGACTGGTAGAGGGTCTTTGAAGGCTTCCCCTCCCAGGTCAGGAAAATATGATCATCCCGAGTAGCCGTTCTTCCGAGTTCTTTCAGTCGCTGGTCCATGAGTTCATAAATGCGGTCGAGGTACTTCGCAACGTTCATCCCCGCGACCAATTCTCGGGACATATCCTTGCCTCGTACGCTGAGGGGAAGGAACTGGCCTCCGTCTTTACCTGTTCTCGGCTCGCCCCGGTCTCGCCGAAGCAAATTGGCTGCCTCGGGCGTACGCATACCCGTGTTCGCCATGATGAGCATGAAGTTGTAGAACACCTTCCGATACCACCGGCTTTTCTTGCTAGGCTTCTTTTTCTTGTCCCTCTCGTTCTTCTCCGGTATCCAGATGTCGCGGGCATACTTATACAGCGTGTTGTACTCCTCGGGCATGAATGCCACGCCGCGCGGTTTGCGGAGTTTGAGAGGCCGTATGCTGAATTTCTTCTCCGCGACGTAGTTCTTCGCCGCTGCAAAACTCATAATGCCGCGTAAGACGTTTATCTCTCCGCGAATAGTCCAGTCGCTTACCTTTTCGTTTTTTGCGCGGCCCTTGCCCTCACTTCGCCGCCAGAGCGGGTAGCCTTTCCATTTGGCCTCGCCAATGAGGCTTATCTGGTCGTCTCCGCAATACAGATTGAGGATCTTTATGTAAGAGACTACTACCTTCCAGCGGTTGTGTTTGATCTCGCCGGCGTCAGCCCGCTGCTTCTGGAAATCCTCATACTCTTTCGCGACTTGTCTGAATGGCTTGTCAAAGA
Organism: Bryobacterales bacterium; assembly: GCA_025463005.1. GTDB lineage: Bacteria > Acidobacteriota > Terriglobia > Bryobacterales > Bryobacteraceae > Palsa-187. Next base: position 51,394 of record JAOAPR010000097.1, read on the forward strand.
TCGGTAGGTCGTGCTTGATCTTGACGCGCATTTCGAACTCTCGCTCAAATGCCGCTGTCTTGGCTTTGTCGACATCCACTGTCTTGAGATGAATAGTCTTGTACTTATCGACGTCCGGGATTTTTATGCGGCAGTACCATTCTTTGTGTTTGACGTCGTCCCGCCGGAAGATAATGAGACCTTCCTTCAGTTCTTGCTTGTCGAGAATAAATGCCATACAACGGAATCCTTCAGTGCAGGTGCTGTGCAGCCAGGGCGCGTAAGCCGTTGATCTACCTGGACCAGTGCAGGAGTAGTGTATGGCAAACTTAGAAAAAATATCGTGTCTTGTCAATTAGTTAATTCAATCTGCTTCCCCCTCTGGGGGAAACAGGGAATGACAAGAGTTTGATCTAACAAGCGATTTCAGCCTCATTTTTCCCAGTGCAGGAGTAGTGCAGACGCTACCTGAAAAAGTGGCGAATGCTCGCTAACTTTAGCGAATTCGCCCGCCCCTGAAAAGCAATTAAAAAGGCGCGCGGGGCAAGGCCCCGCGCGCCGTGTAGACCGGCTGCGGTCAATCTTGATTCAGCATCTCGATCGCCTGAGCGATATCCAGTGCCGCGCTTAACAGTATGTTTTCGCGGGGACCGAGCGCCATTGCCGCATCGAGGAAATCATCGAGCCGGAGCGCCGCGCTTTCGAGCTTGTCTCGCAATGGATTTTGCATGTCGTGTACTCCTTCCGCTGAAAGAAGAAGGAAGGCGCTTTCGCGCCTTCCCCTTGGGTTGCCTAGAATGGGATATCGTCGTCGGTGCCGGTCACGGCCTGTACTTCCTCGGGCTTCGGTTTGCGGAAGACGATTTCGCCGCTGACGGCGATCCCGGCCGCGAACCTCGCGGTAAATCCTTCGCCGTCCTTGTGCGGCTTGAAGGCCACGCCGACGCGGGTCCAGTAAGTCTTTCCGTTCCGCTTCTCGACGCTCCAGGCGATGTAGTCCACCGAGGATTTTTCTTCGGGCTTTTCGTTTTTCGTGGTCATGGTCTTTTTCCTTTTTTGCATTACCCTTTCGGGCGTGCCTCCGACTCCCAGGAGCGGACGCGGCGTCAAGGAAACAAATGGTGGGGCCCCTCCTTGAAAAAACTAATCAATACCGGGGGAAACGATTTTTTCCTTGATGCCCCTAGCGGACGCGGATGGTAGTCGAATAGAGGCTGCACGAAGGGGTTTTGCAAAAAAGGACCATGGCCGCGAAAGACACCGAAGAAAAAACCTCGGTGGACTGCATCGCCTGTTTATAGGAGCGGAGAAAGCGGAACGGAAAGGCTTGCTGCGCCCGGCCAAAGGCATTTTGTGCGCCTGAAAGACGCCAAGGATGGCGAAGGATTTACCGCCGGGTTCGCAATAAGGACGGTATCGCAATCAGCGGCGTAGAGCTTTCGCAAGCCGATGACCGGGAAGGCAGGCCGTGTTTTTACGTCCGGCGGCGACGACGGTATCCAGTTCCAGGCAACCCGAGGGGAAGAGAGAGAAAATGCCTTCCATCTTTTTTCAGCGGCAGGATGCCGCCCGTCGAAAATGCGAACGCCGCCCGCATCTTCGCGGGCGGCGTTCGTGCGAAAGCAGGTTTACGCGGCGGTGCGCAACATTTCCGGCAACCATCCTTTCCCGGCAAGCTCACGCTCGGCAAGCGCGGCCAGTTCGGGCTTCTTCAGCTTCTCCCATGCTGGCGCATTCGGCTGGTTGCGGCCTTCCTTCAGCGCATCGAGAATTCGGGGCTTGGCTATCCGGGTGAAATAGTTCGCCGCGTCAGGCGCAAACCAAGCTTTCATGTCGAGCTTCAACGCCATAGCAAGCGCCGCCGCGTTCTTCAGGCGGTCGCCTTCGGGTCTGTCGCTCTTGCCCTGCACGGCGTTGACGGTCGCGGCGGCACAGAAGGCCAGAAGCTTCAGCAGCGTTTCCTGCTTTTGCTCAAGGCACCATGCCCATAGCGCGTCAGCGGATTTCGGGATAGCCTCGCGCCAGTTCTTGCGCTCGGCTTCCATCCGCTCGAATGCCTTGGAGCCTTCAATGCGGTGAAGCGATTGCGGATGCGCGGCAATCTGCAATCCGCGCTTCTCAACTGAAACGTCAAGAAGGACACGCGCCGCCAAACCATGCACCACGACGGCAAGCGCGATATCGGGCTGGGCGGCAAGTTCGGCGGCAAGCGCCGCCGACTTGTGCGCGGACAGGCTTTCGGTCAGCGCCGCAGACAGGTCGGGCAAGCGGCTTTCGCCGCCCGGCTGTCCATCCGGGCCGACCGTCTGCGCGGCTTTCGCTTTCTTGCCCTCCTTCGGCATGTCCTCGGGGCGGACGAAACCGCGCTCGATGCCGATTTTTCCGTCCTTGCCGATGATGGCGATTGCGCCAGCCATGGCAAGCTGTTCCGGCGTCCATTCGCGTTCGCGGCTGCGCTCGATTTCATCGAGGCGTTCGCGGATTTCTGCAAGCCTGTCGGGATATTCAGCCTCTTCGCCCGCTTCTTCCCACGATGCTGCAAGGCTCTCGTATTCCGCTTTGAGGCTTTCCACTTCCTTAGCAAGCTTGCGTGGTAACGGCGCGGGCGCGGGATGGATGCCGCGAAACTGCGAACGCTGTTCATAGCCGAAGTCGGCATAGGCATCCGTCCATTTCCAGCCCTCTTTCGCAAGCTCCTGCGTAACGCCGGCCAGTTTCTCCTTCAACAGCCTGTCCAATAGCGCGGGGTCGAGAATGAAAATGCTGTCGTCGCCCTCCGTGAACAGGTCGGTGCGCTTCTGGCCTCCCGCTTTCTCGTAGGCTTTCAGCGTGACGAATTTAACGCGCCGGTCGCTGGCGGGGATTTCATTCTCGGTCAGCGCGTCCCGGATGGTGCGCGGGTCGCGCTGGTTCGGGCGCAAGTTTTTCAGAACTTGGTCTTGTGCCGCGTGGTCGTCGGAGACGGTGAAAGCCATGACCTGTTGCAGCGTCAAGGTGTCGGCGCGATACGCCTTGAGCACGGCGGGACTGACACGGGCCAGTTTTAAGAGCCGGTTGACATGGTCAAGACTCTTGCCGAAACGCGCCGCGATATCCACGGCGGAAACACCCTTGTCCACAAGGTCGCGGAACGCCTCGAACTGGTCGGCGGGGTGCATGTCCTCGCGCATGACGTTCTCGACAAGGCCGATTTCAGCCGGGTCGTAATCATCGTTCGCGATTTTGCAGGTGACGAGGTAATTCGGCGCAATGTCGCCTTCCTTGGCAAGTTGCATCAGCGCCAAGAAGCGCTGGCCCCCCGCGACAACGGCGAATTTCTTGCCCAGCGGTTTGACGGTCAGGTTTTGCTGCAAGCCATGCTCCCGGATGCTGGCCGCGAGTTCCGCGATAAAGCGCTTGTTATGCGTTTTGCGGACGTTGCCAGCGAACGGGACAAGTTTGTTGAGGGGGATTTCAATAGTGTTGGTCATGCTAGTTCTCCTTGGGTTTGGGTTGAAGAAGCAGTCGGACGGGATGCCCTTCTGCGGTGGTTCACGTATTCGTCCGGCAACAGAAGCGTGGTCTCGCTCCGGTCGGCCTCGGTGACAATCCAAAGCCGGTTTTCGCCAAAGGCTTTGCAGGGTTTGGCCGGGTCGATGACGTAGGCCGACATGATCGACCCGCCGTCCGTTATCGCCACCTCGTTCTGCAAAGCGTCTTGCGAACCGATATGGCCCCAATCGCCCGTTACGTGACGGGCGAGACACCTCTGCATATGGATAGCGGGGCAAGCCTCCAAGGCTCCCGGCGTAGTCAGGATGCGCCCGAGTTCAAAGCGCGGCTGCACACGGCAGGGATGGCTGAGCATGTTCATGGTTTGCCCTCCCTTCACGCTGCGACTGCTTCGGGCGCGGCTTCCGTCACGGACTGCGGCTGCAAGCCCTGCAGGAAATCCGCTGCGCGCTGGGCGTGGGCGGCTGCCGAGAAAATGGCGCGTTTGTCCTCTTGCAGCACTTTCAGCCAATGCCCGAGATAGGCGGCGTGGTCGTCGCGGATTTCCGGGCTGATGCCGAGGTCGGCACAGAGGAAAGCGGCTCCCAATTCCGCGACGAGTTCTTCCCGCGCGTAGCCGTTGTCGCCAAAGCGCTTCGCATCAAAGCTGCGGTCAAGCCGTGTCTTGTGGCTCGTCCAGTGCGTCAACTCATGCAAGGCGGTTGCGTAATAGCTCTCCTTGTCCCGGAAAGCTTCGAAGGGCGGCATTTGCACGAGGTCGCGACCCGGTGCGTAAAAAGCCCTGTTCCCGCCGTGCCGGATGGTTGCGGCTGTCGCGGTCATGAAACGGTCGGCGCTATCGATGCGCTCGGCCAAGGGCAGCGGGTTTTCGGGCTTGGCGTAGTAATGCGCTGGCAAGCCGTCAATCTGCTCCACGTTGAAAACGGTGTAGCCCTTCAGGAACGGGATTGCGCGTTCAACGTCCTCGCCGTTCTCGCCCGTTTCGGTCTTGGTGATGCTATTGGCATAAACCACGAGGGAACCATACTCCCCCTTGCGGACGTGGGCATCGAATTCCAGAGCCTGTTTGAACGTCATCCAGCTTGGCGCGGCGTAGCCCTTCGCCACGGCCTCGCCCCACAGCAAAAGAACGTTCATGCCGCGATACGGCGTCCCGCAATGGCGCAGGGGCCGTGAAATCTTTTCCGCCGTGTGTTCGCTGCTCCATGGCTTCATCCATGTGCGGATGCCTTGTTCGAGGTCGCTGATAATGCGGTCTGTGACGCGTGTATAAACGTCCTTGCGGCTAAAGCGGCTTTCTGTGTTTTCGTCTTTCGGTGTCATCGGTTTTCTCTCCTTGGAAATGAGTTGCATGGCGCACATGCAACTCTGCCCTTTGGCGAAAACGGGGGTAGCAAGGCGCAAGAGGGCCGATCCGGGAGCGGGTATCTCCCGATTTTCTTTCCGCAAAACAAAAATTTATAAGAATGAAAATTGGGGAAACCCGGTCGGCCCTCTTGCGCCGCGCGAGGGAGGTCGCCCTTAGCAACGATTTTTAATTCCGCATTCCGCGAAAGGGATCGTCACCCGCATGGGCCGAGACACCGTCTTCGGTGGCTCGGTGAGCGCGCCGAAGGCTTCAGCCGAGAGGCCGCGAGTAGAGCGCGGTCCGCGACAGCGGATTCGCCCGAACAAGTTTGCCAAAAGAGTGGTCGCGATAGCCCGTTGTCAGATATGACAACATGAATACATGAAGCGCGAGAACATGCGGGTATTGCGTGGCAGCGGGAATTCCTTTCGCGACCTTGGCTATAAGAACGCAGATGCGGCGCACCTCAAAGCCATCCTGGCAGCGGAGGTCATCAAAGCACTCGACCGAGAGCTGCTGACTGTGCGGGCGGCTCATGCCCGCACCGGAATCGCGGCGGCCGACTTCTCCCGCATCCGGAATGCGGACCTCGGAAGGTTCACTCTCGACCGTCTTATGTCAATTCTCAACCGGCTCGGTTCGCGGATCGAGGTGAAAGTCCGGGTGTGGCGTGAACCTGTCGAGCATGGTCAGTCGGGCTAAACAAAATGAAGAGTTAATCGTTCAGCGTTCAAGCTAGAATCGCCCCGGATTCGCGGCCGTGGTGTAAAGTGGTGAAACCATGAAAGCCCGTAGTACAGCTTATGTACGCGCGTCAATCAGCTTCCCGTCCGGTATTTACCAGAATCTCCAAAAGCTGGCGAAGCAAAAAAAAGTGTCTCTAGCGTGGGTTGTGCGAGACGCGGCGGAAAGGTACGTTGCTGAGGAAACGGTAGAGAGCGATGGAAAGCTAGGACGATTTGTCCGCGCTACCAAATGACCAAGAAGAACAGGATGACACCTCTCTTCATACTAGCCGCGATAGTGGCAGCGCCAGTCGTCTTCTGGTTCGTACGGCGGCGAGCAAAACCGCGCGCGGTCAAAGAAAACACGGAAGCTGCATCGGCAACAACCTCCTCGGGCGAAGTTGAACTCGAAACGTCACCATCCGAAGTTCCGCGGCCTCCAGAAAGTTCGGTATTGGTTGCAGAGGAGGAAGGCGCGCCAGCCAAGCTGGAGGAGCTGCCATCCGAAACTCCTCAGCCCGTTGATGCGGCTCAATCTCTGGATAAGCCTGAGAGCAATATTTCCCTCATACAAGGCGATGCCGCGATACTCGACGCTGCACATGTCGAAAATAACAATTCGTCGGTGATTGAGATAACCGAACCGTCCGTTATGCCGGAAGATGACCGGCCGACGGAACACCAGGCCGCTGCTGCTGCTGTTGCGGGCGCCGAGCCGGAGACTTCACAGGTCTACACCACGACAGTAGTGTTGTTTCCCGCAGATAATGTGCGCGCGGATGAGACAGAAGAGGCGCTGGCCAGGCCGGAAGTGAAACAGTCGGCAGAGTTGCAGGCAGGACCAGCCGGCGTTCAGAGCGAAGCAGATATTTGTGAAGAGCCTGATGGCGCGGGCACTGAGGAGAATGGGCCAATCGCACCGTCTCCGCAAGTTTCAGACGACGTTCCATTCTTGTCACCAGCGGAGACATTTGCCGGGCATCAAGAAACCATAGCTCACGATCCTCCGGCGAGCGGAGAACCGGAAACCCAGCACGTCGCCGCCTACACGGCAATGGCTCTAACTGTCTCGCCTCCGCCTGAGGCCGGCTTCGCGCAAGTGCTTTCTTCCGAGATAGGGGAACCCTCTGAAGGAGATACCGGAGAAGGACAGCATTTATACCGGCCACCTCCTCAAAGAGCACCACGGCAGACGCCTAGGCCAGTTACTCAATCGTTGTCGCGCTCCACTTCCGATTTGGCCCTCGACATTCGTGTTCAGGTGAGATTTGACCGTTTCGGCTTCTGCGAGATCCGGCTTTTGCCGGAGCGTATGGCGGAGATGGATAACGAGGTAGAGGTGAAGACTGGTGGAACCGAGCTTCATCTCGTGGCGCAGGAGGAATGGTATCAGGACCTCACGTTCGAAAACATTGGGGACCGTCTGCGGCGGGGACTTGAACTAAAAGGGCTTCTTGCAGACCATCGTCGCGCCCGGTGGCTCTTAACGGGGCGGGACATTTATATACTTGCGAACCAGCAACGCGCCAGCGGCTTCGTCTCCACGACACGGCTTGTTTTGGGCCGGTCCCATGTTGTGCTGTGCGCGGCCGAATTACTTCCGCAAGTCGAGGCCGCTTTGAAGGATGCCGGATGTCAAGGATATACGAAACTGGACCAAGCGCACGGGATTCCGTCCGGATGGATTGGACTTCGTGGTGTGACGCCGTCGATAGCTGTGCCATTGGAGCCGGGCATCGATGCGTTTTATGCCGTTAAACCGGCGCCGGATATTGAAATCGAATTTGAAGGCGGCGTGTGTTTACGCAACTCGATTTGGCTGGCCGGTTTTCCTCCACGGATCAAATTGCTCGGAGACATAAGCGCGCCGGTAAAGGTCCTGATCGACGGCAAGGAAGCCGTCGCTGCGGGTGATGGCTCATTGGTTGGGGACGGCTATGACCAGCCCGGACAACACCTCGTTTACTGCGAGGGCTTGTCCTGTTCCCGCTCGTACTCGATTGAAGATCCTCCGGATGTTTGGGAGGAATGGCCGGCCTATCACTTCGGACAAGCTGAAATCTGCGGGCCACGCGTTCACATTCTTCCTCAAGCTGCGGGCTGGCGCATCCTTAGCGTTCCAATGTCGAACCCGCTTCTGCTTGGTGCTGAACCCGGCCAAATCTTCCGCTGTTCGCCTCGAAGCGTTAAGAACTGGAAAGGGTTTGTTCCCTTCGATGTTGTCTGGGCACTGCCTGCCCATCCGTATATCTGCGATAAGAAGACTGCGCGTATTATTCAGTTTGCTCAAACTCCGCTAGTGCTTCCGGGTCCCAAGAAACATGTACTCGGTTGGTGCGCGGCCATCCTCGAAGCATCGGCAAAGGGTCTTCAAATTGAAAATGCCTCCTCCGATGGGACGGTTCTCTGGAAGGAATATAAAAAGGCGGCGCGGAACCTCCGGAGGGCTGCGCGGTGACGCCAAATGAACTTCTGTTATGGCTTTCGGCGCGTAAGGCGGGCTCTTGGTCGCAATTCCGGGGAGCGGTGGCACACCTCGATTTGGCGAGCAGCACCCCGGAGCCCGAAGAGGACGCAGGGCAGCATCTCCATCAACGGGTCCGCTTCAACCTCGAAAGGCTCGGCCATATCGAATTTGGCGCGGAGGAAAGCGGCGAAGGTTGGCGGGTGGTGCCTCCAACTTTGGCGCTCTTCCATTACGACGGCCGGGCTACGGGCATTTTATGTGGAGCGCGTGCCCTCCCTCTCTTGGAGAGAATTGAACGGGCGGCGAACGAACTGGCGTTCGAACGTGTACCGCACCCGGATTGCCCGGACGTTCTGCGAATACACGCGCCAAATTCGCAAATCCTGATTGACCTGGCTCAACAGGAAGGCATTTCCTGCCAAGCTGATACTCCTACGGTTTTACTTTCCCACCTCCCATCCGTTGATTCCATCAAAGGCTGGAATCGCGCACCAATGCCCGTCGCGGGCAACGATTGGGATGTGGAGCAATTCGTCGTCGAAAGGAAAACGATGAAGTGGCGGACGATAACGCTTCAGGAAGCCAACGCGCCGGGAGTTCAGGGGCTATTCCGTATCACGCGCTTTCAACGGCCACAGTATTTTCTTCGTGAAGGCCGGGAAACGATCAAACTCCCCGGTCCAGTTGCGAAGTACTACACGCTGTTCCGCCTGCGTCGGCGTGTCCTAAAATATGACCGCAAAGAGCGTTCCCTTACCTTGCTGGCAATCTTCCGTCCGCCATTACTGACCGAGCGGGGTTTGATTCTTTGTTCCGGTTTCCCTCCCTCCGTCAGTAATGTGCGCGGCCGGCCAACATTGACCTATCGCGATATTCCCGAAGAAGTAGCGGGCATGACCGCTGAAGTTCTTAAACAGGATTTAATATGAGCAACCCTATCGCACTTTTCGACGACTTGCGGGATATGTATCTGCGCTACCTGGACAGCCCGTTCGACTTGCGCTACCCGGAACTCGTTGCCGAACGGCGCAACTTGCTGAGTGTCGATGGGCGGCTTTTCCGCCAGCCTTTGATCGAGCCGATTCCTGCCTACCAGTCAAGTAATCAGACATTCCAGGCAATTGCGCAAGCCCGTCTTGGCGGTTCTTGGAGTAACACGGAGATCGCTGACCTTGCTGATTTCGTGTCGCTTGAGCTCTTCCCGCCGAACCGGTCCCCCTACGCGCATCAAGACCAGGTCTTCGCGGAATCAGTTGTCAACGGGAATGACGTTATTGTGACCACGGGCACAGGCTCTGGAAAAACCGAATGCTTTCTTTTGCCTGTCATAGCGGCGCTCATCCGTGAGTCCTCGGCTTGGGGGCAACCAGGTCAGCGAACTCCGCGCTGGGATTGGTGGAACCATCGCCAGAACGCGACGACAAACCGGTGGCTGCCGCGCATTCCGCAACGGAGTCACGAAGACCCGGCAGTGCGGCCGGCAGCGATGCGCGCTATCATCCTTTACCCGCTCAACGCGCTTGTCGAGGACCAGCTCGGACGGATGCGAACGGTTCTCGACAGTGACAACGCGCGGAATTGGCTGCAAGCGAGACGCGCTGGCAACCGCTTTTATTTCGGCAGGTATACCGGGCGCACGCCTGTGTCAGGAGACCGGAATTCATCGAAGGAAACCAAGCTTAGAAAAGAACTTCGCGACATGGAACAGGAAGCCCAGCAGGTTGCGGGGCATTCGGCGGCGCGGTTCTTTCCCCGCATGGATGGCGGAGAAATGTGGTCCCGGTGGGACATGCAAGACGATCCGCCGGACGTCCTCATCACCAACTACTCCATGATGAACATCATGTTGATGCGCAGCCTGGAGATGCCGGTTTTCGAACTCACCCGGCAATGGCTGGAGGCAGACCGCTCGCGGGTCTTCCATTTGGTGGTAGACGAACTTCACACATACAGAGGCACGCCGGGAACAGAAGTTGCCTACCTTATCCGCGTGCTGCTCGACCGCTTGGGCTTGTCCCCGAACTCCAGCCAATTGCGCATTATCGCGTCCAGCGCATCATTGACGGGTGACGCCTCGGGTCTTGATTATCTGGAAGCTTTTTTTGGGCGCGACCGCGGTCATTTTCAAATTATCGGCGGCAACACAGTGAGTCCCAATGCCGCCTCCGTTCAGATGGTGGCAAATCATGCTGCGGCTCTGCGCGATTTGGGACAAAGCCTGCGCGTGTCGGCCGCACCTCCGCTGCAAGCCGCCGCACAGACTTTTCACGCTGCAGTTGGAGCCCCGGCTGTGCCTGCCGGGGCTTCGCCGGAGCAGATTCTTTATACCAGCCTCGAACATCTTCAGGCAGCTGACGGACTGCGGATAGCTTGTATGACCGGAGGCCCCGGAACCCCGCCTCAACCCCGCTTCCCGGCCGATATCGGCGGCCAGCTCTTCCCGGCGCTTCCGCCATCCGAACGCTTAGATGCGGTGGACGGGTTGCTCGCTGGATTGTGCAATACGCGAAACTCGCAGGACGCCGCCTTGTTACCCGTGCGCGCGCATTTGTTCTTCAGAAACCTTCAAGGTTTGTGGGCTTGTTCGAACCCTCAGTGCAGTGTTGCACCCGCTCGAACATTCCCTTGCCCGGTAGGCCAGCTCCATTACACCCCGGCGCTCACCTGCGGATGCGGGTCAAGAATAGTGGAGTTGCTTTATTGCGAGCCGTGCGGCGAGGTGTTCCTGGGAGGCTACAGGAGGCGGGACGTCAACAATCCGAACGAGTGGTATCTAAGTCCGGACCATCCGGACCTGGAGGCCTCGCCGGACATGGCGTCAGTTGACCGTGATTATGCGAGATACGCTGTATTTTGGCCCGCCGAGAACGGGACGCAGCCAGCTACTCCTCAGTGGACCCAGGATGGTGTTCAGCGGCGGTGGCAACCGGCGTCTTTCATTCCAGCAGAAGGCAAGGTCGTGCACGGCGGAGGCGCTCAGGCAAGGCGGGGATTCTTGTACCATGTCCCGCAGATGCACGGGGCCAACGGCGAAATTTTCGATCCCCGTCCGCAAGGGCTTGCGGCAAGCGCAGGCAAAGCGTATCCGTCCCGTTGCCCCCGGTGCGATACGAATTGGGTGAGGCGAAACATCGGATCGCCAGTGAGGACGCAGCGAACCGGCTTCCAGAAGTTGGCACAGATTCTCTCAGATGTTTTGCTCCGTGAAGTAGGTTCTGAGAATCCGGGCGGGCGAAAATTGGTTGTTTTCTCCGACAGCCGGCAGGACGCGGCAAAATTATCCGCCGGTATGAGGTTCGCCCATTACAGGGACTCTGTTCGCCAGGCGCTCGCTGCGGCCTTGGTTCATCAAGGCGCTGGTGTTCTGGCTTTCATCAAGCAACTCGGTGGTCAAACGCTGACGCCGGAAGAGCAAACTGCCGCTAATGCTTTTGAAGCTGACTATCCGGCCGAGATGGGTACTCTATCGATGGCCCAAGGCGCGATGGCAAACCGGCCGTCGCCGGCCTTTCCGCCGTTGACTTATCAGCGGGCCGCTCAACAGATTCAACTCCGTGCTGTCCAGGGACCTCACCCGATTTCCCAGCTCGCCATAGATGTGTCTTCGCAGTTGTTACGACAAGGTATCAATCCCGGAGGCTTCACCCAGCGGGTCCTTTGGACGAATGTAGATGATCAGGAGGGACACTGGCGGGACCTCTATAACTGGCCAGCAGGAATGGAACCGGCGGCGAAGCCAAACAGCCAGCTTGATGCAAACCAGCAAATTCATCTGACGCGCATAAGAGATGAGTCCCTTGAAGAACTGATGGACATCGTTTTTGCATCTGGGCAACGCAGCTTGGAGTCCTTATGCATTGCGCTGCCTACGACCGATCGCCTTCGCTTTCCCGCACCGAACGCGGATGTGCAAGAGGCTGCCGATGGCATCATTCGCCTTTTGGGGTCGCGCAAGAAGCTTTCTTCGCATGATTGGGCTTCACCCCCACAGAATACGCCTGCCTACGTGCGGAACTACTTGCAGGCCGTTGCCAACCGCAGGGGACTGAGTGCCGCGACGCTTGAAGCAGATGTGATTACTTACCTAACCAATTCAGGCTGTCTTACTCAGTTCATTCTGCAAGCCACAGCCTTATGCCTCCTTCCGCCCGGAGCCGGGGCGCAATTCTATGAATGCCCCCGTTGCCGGAGAATTCATCTCCATCCCGCAGGCGGCGTCTGTACCGATTGCCTGACGACGTTGAGCCCCCCGCAGCCACTCACATCGGCGCAGTTGATTTCTGATTACTACAGCTACCTTGCTACCCAAACTGACGAGCTGTTCCGCCTGAACTGCGAGGAACTCACGGGCCAAACAAATAAAGCTGACGGACGTACAAGGCAAAGGCTCTTCCAGAATGTCGTATTACCAAACACTGAAAATGAGCGGACCGATCCCATCGATTTATTGAGCGTCACCACGACGATGGAAGCGGGCGTGGATATCGGGGGGTTGTTGGCCGTCATGATGGCAAACATGCCGCCGATGCGGTTCAATTATCAGCAAAGAGTGGGCCGCGCCGGACGGCGCGGCGCGGGCCTCTCTGTTGCGCTGACGCTTTGCCGAGGCCGCAGCCATGACGATTATTACTTTCAGCGGCCGCAACGCATCACGGCGGACCCGCCGCCGCAGCCCTATGTTGATGTCGAACGGCGGGCGATTATTCTGCGTGTGCTCGTCAAAGAGGTTCTAAGGCAAGCGTTTGATGCGCTTAATTTGTTCGGGGGTGCGACAGACAGTGTTCACGGCGAGTTTGGAAGCGCAGCGCAATGGAGCCAGCCGCTTCCACCTGTTCAGCCCGGCGGACCGCCCGGACTAAGCGTCGAGCAAGAGGTTTCAGCCTGGATTCAGAACAATCAGGCCGCAATCGCTCACACCACGGACGTTCTTCTAGCTTATACAGATCCAAATCTTATCGCGGCGCGCCAGAGCCTGATTGATTTCGTGAACAATCAGCTTACCGGCCAGATCACAGCGGCAGCCAACGATCCGATGCTTGCTCAGGACGCGCTAAGCGAGCGCCTGGCGAACGTAGGTCTTCTTCCGATGTTCGGTTTCCCGACCCGCGTACGCTTTCTCTTCCATAAGAAGCCGTTCGCGGGGTACGATTGGCCGCCCGAGCAAGGCATCGTCGACCGCGATTTGGACATGGCAATCAGCCAGTTCGCGCCGGGCGCAGAAACGGTCAAGGATGGCCTGATTCATACCTCGATAGGAGTCGTGAATTACCGCCCTCAAGGAAATGTGGTCATCGAGGAACCGAACCCGCTTGGGCCGCCCCGGCCCATCGGCTTCTGCCGGAGTTGTCAAGCCGTGGACGTGCAACCAACCGCTGCAGCAACATGTCCCGTTTGCGGAGCAACATCGCAGCAACGCCCTGGATATGAAGTTATCCAACTCTCGCAGCCTCTTGGGTTCAGAACCTGGTTCCGTAGGAACGAAGATTTCGACGGTATCTTTGAATGGACGCCCAGAGCATCGCGGCCAAAGATGGGAGCCACGCTCCAGCAACTTACTCCAAGGGCGAATTTTGGCATTTGGGCTGGCCCCGAAACCATTTTTGTGGTGAACGACAACGGCGGCCGATGCTTCGACTTCGCCAAGCTGGATCAGAGTGAAACATGGGTCACACGCGAAGCCCTCACGAATATCGGCATCAACAATCCGCGGATGGATATGGCGACCGGCCTTGACAGGCGCGCCCTCGCATCTATTAAACCCACGGACGTCATGGTGCTCGGAATTCAATCTTGGCCTGCGGGCATAATCTACTCGCCGCTCGATGTAAATGGCAGGGCAGCCCTTTACTCTTTGGGGTTCATGATGCGCCGCGCTGCTGCCGTCCGCCTGGACATCGACGAACGTGAACTTAAGGTGGGGCTGCGTGTCATCCAGGATGCGAATGCCCAGGTCAGAGGCGAAATTTTTATCTCCGACAGTTTGGAGAATGGCGCTGGTTACAGCTCTCATTTGGGAACGCTCAGTGAGGCCGAAAGCCTTTTGAATTTTCTTATCGGTCAGGGTGACCCCAGCTTTTACGGGCCTCTGGTTTTGCCGGCGCACGAAGGTGTCTGCCAAACGTCCTGCCCTGATTGCCTCCGCGACTTCAGCAATCTCGCGTTCCACAACATCCTCGATTGGCGGCTTGGACTGGATCTGGCGCGCCTCGCGCTCGATCCAAACGCGCCAATCGATTTCACAGTCCCGTACTGGCAGAACCTGGCCGCGACGGCTCCTGCGGCCTACTTCGCTGCTCAATCACAATGGCAGTGCGTCACATTCGCCGGCGTTCCCGCCGGTCGGCGGGGCAATCTCATCGAGATCATCGTGCATCCGCTTTGGAACACAGACCCTAACAACTTCTGCGCACAGCTGAATGCGGCTCATGCCCAAGCCCAGGCTGCTGGAGCACAAACAATCCAGTTCAAGTCGATCTTCGAGGTTTTGCGGAGACCTTATTGATGAGGACTGCTGCCGTTGCAAATTCACGGGTATGGTGTAAGGTGGTGAAGACGAACCCGCCCACATATGAAGGCGAAAAAAACGCATTGAAAAAGGACGGGCACTCAAAGAAGCGCTGCCGTCCGTGCGTCAACCAGCTTTCCACCCGTCGTCTGCGAAACCCTGGAGCTGATCGCGAACAAGGTTTCTTCGGCGTGGGTAGTGCGCGAACCGGCGGAAAGATACATGGCGGACAAATGGCCTTTGTTCGTCAAAGCGTAGTCACTAAAGCAAGGGAAGATCAAGCATGGGGCTAACGTCGTTGGAAATGTGCGCTGGTGCGGGCGGCCAAGCCCTGGGCTTGGAACGCGCGGGCTTCTCGCATGAGGGATTGATCGAGATCGACAAACATGCGTGCGCTACTTTGAGACTGAATCGCCCCAAGTGGCAGGTCTACGAGGAAGACCTTGAAGAGTTCGACGGCCGTCCCTTTAAAGGGATTGATTTGCTGGCCGGCGGATTGCCTTGCCCGCCGTTTTCGGTCGCAGGCAAGCAACTGGGGAAGAAGGACGAGAGGAATCTCTTTCCCGCTGCGATCCGGCTCGTTGATGAAATCCGGCCGCGCGCGGTGATGATAGAGAATGTGCGGGGCATTTTGGGCGCGCCATTTGAAAACTATCGGCGCTATATAGCCGTGCAGTTTAAGAAACTCGGTTACGAACCAGGATGGCAGCTCGTCAACGCTGCTGATTTCGGCGTGTCGCAGGTGCGCCCGAGGGCGGTATTCGTCGCCATAAGGAAGGAACGGGCCGACGGCTTCGACTGGCCATCCGCCCAAAAAAAGAAGCCGCTAACGGTCGGCGCGTGTCTTTACGACCTGATGTCCGAAAGGAAATGGAGAGGTGCGAAGGCATGGCGGGATAAGGCTTGCGCCATTGCTCCCGCCATCGTTGGAGGATCAAAAAAACATGGGGGTCCAGACCTCGGGCCGACGCGGGCCAAACAGGCTTGGGCTGACCTTGGCGTCAATGGGCACCTCGTCGCAGACAATCCTCCGGAGCGTGATTTTGTCGGTATGCCCATACTCACTGTTAAGATGGTCGCCCGGCTGCAAGGCTTCCCCAACGGCTGGCAGATTTCCGGCGTGAGAACCCAGGCGTACCGGCAAGTCGGCAACGCATTTCCGCCGCCAGTCGCTTATGCCGTCGCCGCGGAAATCGCCGTTTGTCTAGCAGCACGCCGGCTCGCGAAGGTCAGCTAGTGGGGCGGGGATGGATAGGATCAGCCCGGAACGGCGCAGTGCAAATATGCGGCGCATTCGCAGCAAGGACACTAGTCCCGAGCTTATCCTGCGGCGCTTGATCCACCGCCTTGGGTATAGATTCCGGCTCCATCGTAAAGACCTTCCTGGCCGTCCGGACATTGTCTTTCCGGGGCGTCGCAAGGTTATTTTTGCGCACGGCTGCTTCTGGCATCAGCACCCCGGTTGCCGGGAAGGCCGTATACCCGGCTCGCGGCTCGATTATTGGGACGCAAAGCTGAAGAGAAATCAGCTCCGCGATGCGGCGAGCCGGGCTCTCCTCGAAGAGCAAGGGTGGAAGGTGCTTGTCATCTGGGAATGTGAGCTGAAGGATGTCGCCAGGGTAACGAAAGTGGTAAAGCGGTTCCTCGGACGCGCGCGGTCGCAAGGATCGACCGCTCAAGCCAAGAGCGTGCAGCGGTAACGAATGGCTGATGAAAAGAAGATCGGGACGAATTGGCAGGACGACGAACTCGATGCGATCGTCGGCGACTACTTCGCCATGCTCTCCTCCGACCTTTCCGGACGCCCATACGTTAAGTCCCGGCATAGTGCAGTTCTTATGGCCCAGATTGGCCGGACGCACCGCTCCGTTGAGTTCAAGCATCAGAACATTTCAGCCGTGCTGGATGAACTCGGTATGCCCTGGATTCCCGGATACAAGCCGAAGCGGAATTACCAGAACGCCATCTTCGATGCCATAGACCGCTATCTCACCGAACATCCGGCCATTCTTGAGCTTGTTCCGGCCACATCAACGGCAATCTCTCTAAGCGCAGAAATTTTCGTAACCCCGCCTGCAATCAGAGAGGTCAGCGAGCCGGCTCCCGAACCCTTACGGCGTCTCATCCGGAAATTCGACCCGGTGGAACGGGACCATCGCAACCGTTCGCTTGGCAAGGCCGGAGAAGAATTCGTTGTTGAGCTTGAGCGGCGGCAACTCGCTGGAGCTGACCGCGCGGACCTGGCCCGGAGAGTCCGATGGGTTTCTGCAGAAGACGGAGATGGGGCTGGATATGATGTGCTGTCTTTCGACATGAACGGGCGCGAGCGATTGCTGGAAGTAAAGACCACGAATGGCTCCGCCCGAACGCCATTTTTCCTGACCCGTAACGAGTGCGACATGGCTATTGAACGCCCGGCGGACTGGCGCATCTATCGCGTTCACCTTTTCGCTAAGGAGCCACGTATTTTTACCATCGCGCCGCCGCTGGTAGATTCAGTAACTCTCAGTCCGGAGACCTGGCGCGCATCTTTTTTCACTCGCATGCCGGGGTAGGTGCCGTGCGTCCATTTTGACGTAGGATGGAACGTCGCCATGCCGGAAGATAAACTGACCGGCGCCGTCGAGAAATTCCTAAACGAGCCGAAGTCGATGGCGGACCGCAAGTAGGCCCTCATGCAACAGCGCCAGTACCCATTGAGAAGTCAGGGTAGTTGTCGCGAAAGGGATCGTCACCCGCATGGGCCGAGACTCCGGCGGCCGCTTCGCGGCAATCAAAAACCGGAGGTTCGGTGAGCCGCCGTAGCGTAGCGAAGGCGGGCGAGTAGAGCCTGGTCCGCGCATCTGCACGGATTCGCCCCGGTCAAGCGCGCAGGCGCGATCTGCGGGTAAAATGGAATGCGATGCGGAATTCGGATGACAACCGGGTTGATGATGTCGAGAAGCTTCTGGCGGAGGCGAAGGCGTTTGAAGACCGCAAGCAGGCCCTCATCGCCGAGCTATTGAAGCAGAAGCAAGCGGCCATTGCCGCGTTCGACGAGAAGCTCGCGAAGCTTGGGCATCACGCCGATAGTTCCGGCAGGACGAAGCGGAACCACCACAAGAAGCCAACTTCAGCCGCCGGGAACCAGTCTCTCCCGAAAAGTGACAAGAAATCCTAGTGAAATTTCGACTGCCGCGCGTCACGCCGCAATACTCAACAAGGAGTGTTGATGGCCATCGCGACCGGCAGGTCCCGTTCCCAGGTCGCGGCAAATGCTTGTTAATGGGTGAGAATGATCAGGGCGTATGCGTCCCTTATGTTGGAGCGGTTCGTCAGGCCGTTTGTTCGTCAGCGGGTCTCCCCGGCGGTGAAGCCTTCGACGGATTGGGAATGTAGGCCTCGTTTGCTTTCAGCGCATAGTCGATGAGGAAAGCAACCATTTCGTCGAAGGCATTCTCGGAAATGTGCTGGTAGGTACCTGTGTGAATGACTTCTGGTTTGCCGGAGTAGCTCCAATTGATATTTGGTGTTTGACGGACGAACGCCGCGTAGCGCACCGGATCAACGCCGAGCATGGATGCATTCGCGCGCGCGGTCAACTGGCCCAGGAACGAATGGAGCTGGCTTAAGTAATTTCCCCATCCCGCCCTGGCTATATCGCCGGAAAGGCGTGGCTCTGGCGGGGCCTGAAGAAAAGCCAGTTTCTTTCCAACCGGGTTCTGAAGTTTGTAAAGCGCGATCTTGAGATCCGTTAGCGCGCCCGCCTTATCTGAGGCAAATTTCGCCTGACCATCACGCAGTAGCGAGCGCACTTCTGAATCCGGTATCAAATCGAGAAGGGAAATATCGGGATAACTGACGCTGCAATACGCCTGAAGGACGTTCTCGAAGAAGCCGCGCACTCTGGGTAGGAGGTCGCGCACGACTTGAGGGTTCGGCACATTTCCGTAATGTTTGAATCCCACTCGAAGCTTGTTCAGTGAGTCCATCGGTATGCGGTCTGGGGGTTCCGGTTTCCCGGCATCGCGGACCAGTGGCCAGAAGTCCATAAACTCGCGGTTCTTCTTTGGGCTAATCCCCAAATGATCGAGGACAGCCAGCATGAGAAGCTCAACTGCGTCATGCATGAGCAGCACCGAAATGGCCAGGCTCATCTCGCCTGTTTCCTCCTGCATGCGGCTTGCGCGCTCAAGGACGTATTTTGCGTTGAGTACTCGTTTCTGAATATCTAGAAGCATGGCGTTTCCCATGGTTATGGTTACGATAACCCGATTGATCCTTCAAGAGCCCGTGGAGGCGCCCTTCCTCTGACAATCCTGCTCGCGCGGCCTGACGCGACCACCGCGCTAGCGATAGATGTCACTGAGCCGGTACGTCAATTGATGGGCACTCGGCCATCCTACGCGGACAAACACATCAAGTATTTCCATGAGCACCGCGTGGCATTCGGGATTGTCTCGCAACAGGGGCCGATATTCCGCGAGATAACGCTCGACGATGCGCACGATGACTTGTTCTCCGAGCTGTTCGTATTGATATCCGTGGGCGCTGCTTGCTCTCACGACCTGCCCAATCAGCAGAAGAACCTCGGCCGGATCGACGGGCACGAAATAGGCGAGAGTTTCGATCACCTGATGCGCGGTATGCGGATGCCACATCGATGCAAGCTTTTTGAGAAGCGGCTGCACGAGATGGTAGAACTCCGGCTCGACGGGCAGCGGGCTGTCTTTGTCCGCGCTAGATGCACCGGAAATCAGGTAAACGCGCAACGCGATTTCATCCGCTATCCTGAAAAGCTCGCCGTATTGCTCCTGTTCCGCCTCAGGCCATGTGCCGAGAGGCTTGCCGCTGAAGCGGGCCTCCATTTCTTGCGCAGCAACCACCGACGCATCCAGAATGCGTTCGAGGAGCGCGGCGGAGGTCTTGCGGGTTTCCTCCTTTTCGTCCTTGAGGAAGCCGCTCAAATCGAAAACCACATGCCGCAGGTCGCGCGCATGCTGCGACGGCGCTGCGATCATCCGCTCGATGACGGCTCCGCTGAGCGATTCCTTGTACCAAACCATCAAGCTGATAAAGATATTGCTGCATTGGTCGCGAGCTTCCGTAACGCGGTTCCCGTCGAAGGGCATCCGGTCGAAGATATTCAGCGTGAGGCCTGCGACTTTCGGCGGGTCGACGGACGCGGCCCGTTGCAAGACGCCGAGTGTCGCCTGAAGCACTTCTCTATGCTCTTCCTTTTGCGAGAACTGCTCAAGAAACTGCCACATGAGGTCGCGTTCCGTGTGGTAGAGGTCAAGAAGACGATAGGCGATCTGGAACCGGACGCTCGCGACGGGGTCTGCCGCAAGTTGGACGATAACCGGTCGAAGCTCAGTCGCCATGTCGGGGTCGCGGCGGGCCAACCGCATAAGAGCCTGCGCGCCCTCGATACGCGGCGCATTGAACGAAATCGCTTCTTCGGTATCATTACCTTGTTGGGTGTCAGGCTCAGGCTGGCTGTCGCCAACGGCGCCCAGAACGATGCTTCTGATGAGCGCGAGCGTTTCCTGGTCCCATTTATATTCATTGCTCCGCAGAATGACGGCGGCGGTCTGGACGAGGTCAACGAAGCCCTGATTGCGGAGTTCCTGATGCACCTGCTGAAGCGCAACCGCCTCCGCATTGAGTGCGCGAACTATTGGAAGAATGGCTGCAATGCGGTCAGGCGGTGGCGCCCCGTTGAGGAATTCGCTATTAAACGCGCCGAGCGGCCGCATGAGGTTGCGAAGTCGCTGATGTTCCGGATCTTCCAAGGGAACGCCCTTATCTCGTAGGTACTCTTCCGGGTCGAATTCTCCTCCACCATCGGTGACCACGATGCCTCGGTCAGGCCTGTTCTCGGGCGGCCCCCCGCTTGAGTCCAAGGCATCCCGACGGGCGGTCGCCTCCGGAGTAATGAAAAGGGTGCGGTGGATGCAGCCCAGCAAGCGGTCGCGCGTCCTGTTCGCAGCCTCGACGCGCTCGGCAATCGCCTTGGTGGGAATTCCCATGATCGCTTGCTCGACTTGGGCCTTTTCAGTTTGGTCCAGCAGCGGGTAAATGGCTTTGATAAACGCGCCTGCTAAGCGCGTCGTGTCACTCTCGGTGAGAATGGAGTCGTCCCAGGCGAGCGAGCGAATTGAGCGCCCGATGGTCGTTGGATGCTTGGTTCCGGTCGAGAGCAGAACCCGCCAAATCGCAGCCGGTGGTTGATGCGCTGCGACATCCTGCACAAGCTGTTGAATAAGGCCCGCATCCGTCTGGGCTTCCAAATAACGCTCGAACGCCTGGAGCATTTTGAGCGGATTGTCATTTTGCGAAACACCGTTTGCCCATATGGCGCTCCCGTCGCGGATAAGGCTACTTTGGCATCCGTCGAGACTGACGGGCATAGTGCCGTCTGCGAATTTTTTCTTGGCCTTGACGTAATGGCCAGTGATGTTCAGGAGCGCATCAAGGGCCTGTCGTGGGGCGGCGGTAAGGAAATGCGGAAAATACTCGCCAAGTTTCCACAAGCCGCTCTCGTAATCCTGTTTTCGATTGGAAAACATCGGGAGAATCTGGCTGTCCCCCATTGTCGTCTTGGCGTCGCTCTTGTCGGCATTTTCAAATCCGGCTACGTACAGGTCGCGGACGAATTGGGGATTGACAGTCATGAGAGATACCGCGTTCCGGGAGAGTGCCGGGAATATACGGTAGCCGTGCTCTCGCAGGTAGTCTGCCGAGAGGCACTGGCGGAGGACAGAAACGGAAGCGGTGGGGTCGCTTTCGACCGTCTTGGTCACGGCGGCGATGCAATTCACTGCGAGCAACCAGTTGAAAGGCGTCGTCTGAAGAGAAAATGCTAGAAGGCGTCGCGCAACCGCGCCGACGCAATTCTTGTCGCGCTCGCTCAGGCGCGCCGTGTTTTCGCTCAGGAAGATAACATAGGGCCGTACCGCATGACTGAGGGGGACCGTGACGTTGGCCGTAGTGAGATCAAGGAACTCCGCCCACGGTCCGGGACGAGGCCGCCCTGTGGCCGTGCCATGCGTCAGCAGCGTAGCGAGGATGTGTTGAAGCGCGGCTATACCGGTCGCTGAGCGGGAAGGATCGTCAAGGCAGTTGGCCAACGGCTGAGTCTGAGCGAGCGTCGTGGCGTGAAGCGCGACCACGCTCGGACCGAGGAGCTTGCCAACTTCGTTGAGAGGCGAAGTCAACGCGCGGAACGTGAGGTCCCAGAAGGCCGCCAAATCCCGGTGCCAGAGCCTCTGCAAATGTATCTCGATGCTGGGCCGAATCGCGATGAGAAGGTCAGCCTGCTTGGCGAGCAACTCGATCAGTCCGGCGCCTTCGGGCGGCACGTAAAGCCGGGCGACGGCATAGTCGTAAAGCAGGTGATGCGGGAACGTCAAAAACTCGCGTTGGGCCGCTCCGGCTTGTGTCGCCCATTCCGCGAGAACATGCGTGCTGAGCAGGTCGTCGAGAAAGGTCCCGGAGGCGGCATCATTGGCGATGGCTGCCGTGCGCGCCGTGCGCAGGGACCGGCGCGCAACCATTTCAGCAGTGACGCGGCGGAGCACCAGTTCCCGCGCGTCGCCTTGGGCGTCATGCCGGATAATGCGTTCTTGCCAATATCTGTCGAGAAGCTCGACTTGCGTTCGAACGGGCTGAAGTTCTTCCGCGGTGATGCCGGCATCGAGCAACTCAGAGAGGAGCCGGAGGTTGAAGGGCAGATGCAGAAGCTCCTGAAGGGCGGCTTGTGCCTGCGACACCAGGGCTCCGAGAGCCGGAGACTGGCTTTGCAACTGGACGAGCTCGTCGTCGCTCAGCGCCGGGATGTTGACGTGTCGCACGGCGGCGAACTCGGCATCTTTATACTGCGCGCTAGCGGGCGTTCCCCTGAATAGCCTCTGGAGATTCGAATTGTAGCGGAGGTCGAATTTTCGTACCGAAGCAATGACATGCCATCGACTGTCGGCACCGATGGCCTTGCCGATGATGGTCTGAAGGGTCTTAATCGCTCCTTCGCTGCGCGCGGCGTCCAGTGCGTCGATAACGAGATAGCCCGGTGCCGTGCCGGGCCACGCGGCGAGCACGGTGAGCAGCTCGTGCGCAAGGTTCAGTTCAATTCTCAATGCGCCGGTACTTGCCGCCTCGATCTGGTCCACGGCAAACAGGACCACATCCGCGCCCTGCTGGACCAGGTCCTGAGCGAATTCGTATAGAGCACCCGATTTTCCGGCGCCTGGCACCCCGAGAACAAGGAAATGTCCCTCCGACGCTGCCTGTCGCAAGTCATCTGCCGCAGCGCGACGTATGGTGATTTCGTGGCCTTTGACCCGGATGCGCGAGAAGTCGATGAGACCATGAAGCGTTGCGGCCGTATGGTCTTGCAAACGCTTGATGTCGGCCTGAAAACTGCGCGGTGCCTTTATCGCAATCCCTGCGTCGGTGAGAGTACGCTGCAATGCCGCGCGGTCCGCGCGTTGGGCGTTGACGGCGTAACCCGCCGTAGCCGTAATCAGTGTGTTCCACGCCGCGTCGGCCATGGCGGGATCGGCGAGAATGCTGGCCCGAAGAAGTTGCTTTGCTTCCCGCTCGGAATGTCCGTCTTGATCCACGTCGAGAATCTGGATGCGCGCAAGCCTGACAATATTCAGGATGTCGGCCGTGGAGGGATCGCTACCCGCTTCATCCCGCCATGCGCGGATGATGTGCTCGCGGAGCACAGACGCGGCGTCGTTTTCATCCTTGTTTCCCGAGGTCCATTCCTGGTCGGGAGACGAGGATGATCGGACGCGGGTGAGGAATGCGGGAAGATGGGTTTTGATCGGAGCCGAACTCAGGGAACTTGTCGTAATAACCAGCCGGTCTTTCGCCGGGTCAAGCGGCGGCTGGGCCGCGCGGTACTCCCTTACGAACTGCGAAATAGCGGTGCCGAGTTGAGAGTCGGCTGCGGTTTGAAGGCTGAGGCTGTGTTTCGCCTGCGACAGTACTGAAGCACCTGCGGAGGTCGCGACGGCGAGGTCGTCGACGGCATGGGCCGTCTCGGCCTGTAGTGACTCCATGGTGACGGAAGCTGGAAGGTCCAGCGGAGGAACAGCATCCTGCTCCGCCAGGATGTGAACGGCGAACCACGCCGCGACGCGATTCTGGTAATTGGTTCCAGCATGGGTTGCTGTGCCGCCGCCGCTGCCTTGCTGATCTTTCGCCATTTAAATCTCTTTCGGAAAATGCGTATACCCCGGAATGCACTTATACGCACCCGCCGCTCAGATGGATCAGAAGAATTATTGTCCCATCGCTTGTTGCGAGATGTCGCCTGGTTCGGCAGCCGAAGAGACCGGAGCCCCCGAAGATCTATCGTTCGAAGCAATCGACGTTTCGCTGCGTGTCGATGTTTTGAACCTCGTCGACAACAATGCAGGAGTCGTCGCGCCGGGTTTCGAAGCGGCTTGACATGCCACAGCCCGCGGCGATGACAGTGAACATTAAAACCACGAACATAAACCTCCCACGTCTCGTGTTCCGGGTGGAACGTATCCTGGGGACGTTCGCATGAGACGTCCGATAATCTTCCGGACGGGAGGGAGGTTCGATGATCGTTCCGGGACTCAGCAGCGCGAAATAAATCATGGTTGACTCCTATGGATACGAAACCGTGCCGTCGCCAGTGACGAAAGGCCAAACAGATTTTTGTACCGATTTTGTACCGAGGCCCTGCTTTTGAGGCCTTTGATGACTTCGACGACTTCTTAGAATCAATAAGTTATAGAACTTCAGAAACCTGTCAAGTTCGTGGTTCGAGCCCATGCCGGGGAGCCAAACCTTTTGTTTCAGTGAGTTATAAACGATTTTTGGGATGGCTGTACGGATTTTGTACACCGGTTCGCTTCTCGTAAATAGTTGCTGCGATAGCCCTTAGGTGTCAGGGCATGGATTTCAAAATCGAATCTACGTCAAGACGCTACCGCCCCCTTCGCCGACGGAAACTTCAGCCGACAACACTACAGCCGAAGAGTGTTGATCAACGCAGACAGCGCGGCCGGTTGCTGGCGTCGGCTCGGGTAATAAAGAAAGAATCCGGGAAACGGTTGGCACCAATCCTCCAGTACGCGGATGAGCTCGCCGCTCGCCAGAGGCTGAGCAACTTTATCCTCCCCTACGAAAGCGATGCCTATGCCATCAAGGGCGGCGCGGATAACGATCTCTACGTCGTCAACGATGAGCGGGCCGTTAACAGCAACGGAGAGGGAGTTTTTACCTTTGTCGAATTCCCATCGGTAAATGCCTGCCGTTCCATGCCGGAAGTTGATGCAGCGGTGCTTAAGCAGATCGTGCGGCGTTTTCGGCTTCGGATGCGCTTTAAAATATGCGGGCGAGCCCACGATGGCCGCGCGATGATCCTTGGACACCCGGACCGCGATCATGTCCTTCTGGATGTATTCGCCGAAATGAATACCTGCGTCGAAGCCCCCTGCCACGATGTCGAGGCGGCTGTCGTCAGCGGTGATATCGAGCACGACGTCGGGATAATCGCGCGTAAACGTCGCCAGTTTCGGACCGAGGACGGCGGTTCCGGCAACGCGTGGCACCAGCAATCGCAGGCGGCCCGCGGGCTTGTCGCGTAAGCCGGAAAGTTCGCCCAGGACATCCTCGACGTCGTTTAGCGCCGGGCGCAAGCGCGTCAGGAGCAGCTCACCCGCTTCGGTGGGCGCGACGCTGCGCGTCGTGCGTGAGAGGAGACGCACCCCTAAATCCTCCTCCAATCCCCGGATGGCGTGGCTCATGGCCGAGGGAGAGACGCCCAACCGTTTGCCCGCCTTGGTAAAGCTACGTTCCTCAGCGACCGCAAGGAAAACGGCCAAAGTGCTGAGATCGCTTCGTTCCATTTGTGAATACCTCTCATAAGCCTTTGTCTTTAATACATACTACTCAAAAACGCCATTCGGGCATACCTTGGAGTTGAGGGATGAGGAAGGCGTTGGAAAAGACGGGCATCGAAGAGATGGGACGCACTCCTGGTTTCGTAAAACGCGTCGCCTCAGAAAAAAGGATTAGGTTATGAACTTGTCGTTTGAAAACAAAGTCGCACTCGTCACCGGAGCTGCCTCTGGCATGGGCCTCGCTACGGCGGAGGCATTTGCTGCTGCCGGCGCAGCCGTGGCGCTCGTCGATATCAACGAAGCCGCGGTGCGGAAAGTCGCGGACCGACTTGCTGGCGACGGATATAAAACCACCGCCATACCTTGCGATGTTACCGATGAAGCCCAGGTCAAAAGGATGATCGAACAGACCGTGTCTGCATTCGGGCGCCTGGATGCTGCGTTCAACAATGCCGGCGTGCAGAGTCTTGCGGTTGAAACCGCCGATTCGACCAGCGAAGAGTTCGACCGCGTGAATGCAATCAATCTCAAGAGCGTGTGGCTCTGCATGAAATACGAATTGCTTCAGATGCGCAAGCAGGACGGTGGCGCGATCGTGAACAATTCTTCCATCGGAGGCCTCATCGGCATTCCAGGCCGGGCCATCTACCATGCCACCAAACACGGCGTCATTGGGCTAACGAAGAGCGCTGCCCTTGAATATGCGGCGCGAGGCATCCGCATCAATGCCATATGCCCCGGCGCCATCGAAACGCCTATGGTTGCGGCCATGGTCGCCAAAGAGCCGGAAACGATGAAAGACATCCTGAAGGAACAACCAATCGGGCGGCTCGGCAAAGCTGAGGAGATTGCTTCGGCTGTGCTGTGGCTTTGCAGCCCCGGCGCAGGCTTCGTGATCGGACACGCGCTCGCTATCGACGGCGGATATACGGCACGTTAGTTTTCGTGGCTCGTTGGTCGGCCAAGTGCTCCGGAGAAACTTATGCAAAAGCGTCAAGCGGAAAAAGCAATCCCGAAGTCTCGGACATCGACACTGGCTGAACGTGGAAGGACCTAGCAAAGGAGTTTGAAATGGAAATAAAGCGAAACGGATCACAACCCTCGCAAAAAGGACCGGACGAATATTTCACCGGAACAGTCCGGGTCGATCCGCTTATCCAGGCCCAGGAACCCTCGCGTGTCGCTGCAGCATCTGTAACATTTGAACCCGGCGCACGCTCCGCATGGCACACGCACCCGCTCGGGCAGTCGTTGATCGTGACCGCGGGACTTGGCTGGACCCAATGCTGGGGAGGTCCTATCGAGGAAATCCGGCCCGGGGACGTGCTCTGGTGCCCGCCGGGCATCAAGCATTGGCATGGGGCCAGTCCGAAGACCGCCATGACGCACATTGCTATCCAGGAGCAATTGAACGGCAAAAACGTTGATTGGCTGGAAAAGGTCACCGACGAGCAATACCTGGCTGGCCCCCAGAATAAGTAATAAGGAGCAGATTATGCCAGATGAACCAGATAACGCGCGCAAGGCTTTCGGCCACATCGCGCCCGCGCTCGCGGAAATTACCGACAAGGTGCTGTTCGGCGAGGTATGGGAGAGGCCGGGCCTATCGCCGCGCGATCGCAGCTTGATTACCGTCGCGAGCCTCGTTGCTCTCTATCGCACGAACGAGCTTCCCTTTCATTTGAAGAAGGCACTCCAAAACGGCGTCACTCGGGATGAGCTGATCGAGGTCATCACGCATCTGGCCTTCTACTCGGGCTGGCCGACCGCAAATACCGCGCTTCCGATCGCCCAGCGCGTGTTCGACGAGGCCGGAATTGCCCTTGACCGGCACGAAAACGCAGACCCTGGGAAAAAGTAGAGCCTTATGCCCCATGTCATCGTCAAGCTCTGGCCAGGGAAATCAGAACAACAGAAAGCGCGTCTCGCCGAAAAAATTGCCAAGGACGTGATGGACGTTCTGAATTACGGAGAAGAATCGGTCTCGGTCGGTTTTGAAGAAGTTAAATCACAGGACTGGAAAGAAAAGGTGTACACCCCGGACATTCAGGCCAAGTGGGACCAGATCTATAAGAAGCCGGCATACGAGATGTGAAGCGTTGCAATCGAAAGCATATGAAAGGCAGGACAAGACAATGAAGGGAACAGTTCTTTACGGACCCGGCGACATTCGGTTCGAAGACCGCGAGACGCCGAAGATTGTCGAACCAACGGACGCGCTCCTCCGCCTCACCGCGACCTGTGTCTGCGGATCAGACTTGTGGCCGTACCGCGGCTTGCAGCCAATCGACGGACCGACGCCGATGGGCCATGAGTACTGCGGCTTCGTCGAAGAGGTCGGCAGCGCGGTCAAATCCATCAAGCCGGGGCAATTCGTCGTCGGCTCGTTCGCGACGTCCGACAACACCTGTGCGCATTGCCGGTACGGTTACCAGTCTTCGTGCGTCCATCGTGAGTTCATGTTGAGGGCGCAAGCGCCGTTTCTGCGTGTGCCTCAGGCGGACGGCACGCTCGTGGCGACGCCAGGCGGAATTCCGTCCGACGACTTGGTGCCGAGCCTGCTGGCCTGCTCGGACGTACTGGGTACGGGCTGGTTCGCCGCCGATGCGGCAAACGTCAAGCCGGGAGTGACCGCGGTTGTGGTCGGCGATGGGGCGGTCGGGCTTCTTGGAGTCCTTTCCGCCAAGCAAATGGGAGCGGAGCGCATTATCGCCATGAGCCGTCACGAATCCCGTCAGAAACTCGCGCGCGATTTCGGCGCGACCGACATCGTCGCGGAGCGCGGCGAAGAGGCGGTGGCCCACATTAAGGACCTGACGAAAGGCATCGGCGCTGACTCTGTGCTCGAATGCGTTGGCACACAGGAATCGATGATGCAGGCCATCGGCGCCACGCGTCCCGGCGGTTACGTGGGGTATGTTGGCGTGCCGCACGGTGTCGAGCTCAAGGGCGAGCAATTGTTCTACCGCCACGTACACCTGCATGGCGGCCCCGCCCCGGTCCGGCGCTACCTTCCCAAACTGATCGACCTTGTCCTGAGCGGAACAATCAATCCCGGAAAGGTCTTTGACCTGGTGCTCCCGCTGGATCAAGTCGCGGAAGGCTATCGGGCCATGGATGAGCGGCGCGCGATCAAGGCGCTGCTGCGACCCTAGTCACGACACAACGTTTATATAGAGGTTAGACATGGACCCATTAATTGACAATTCCAAACGAGAGTTTCTCCTCCGATCCGCAGTCCTGTGCGCAGGCTCGGTTCTTGGGGGCTCGCGCACCCTTTTTGCCCAACAGCCGGCGGCGCAGGGAAGCGGTCCGTATCCGACGGAAGGAATGGCCGGGTATTCGGCGACGGGACCGCTTAAAGTGCTCAAGTTCCAGCGTCGGGCTCTCGGCCCGAAAGACGTCGCGATCAGGATTGACTATTGTGGCGTGTGCCATTCTGACATTCACACCATCCACGGGGACTGGGGCAAGATCCAGTACCCGCAAATCGTGGGCCACGAACTCGCGGGGGAGGTCGTAGCCATTGGCACCGGTGTGAGCAAGTTCGACGTGGGCTCGCGTGTGGGTGTAGGAACGATGGTTGACTCTTGCAGGCATTGCCCCGAGTGCGCGCGCGGAGCTGAGAACTACTGCGAGAACGGCAACACGCAGACCTATGGGTCGAAAGATCGTGACGGATCGATCACTCAAGGCGGCTATTCGAAATTCATCGTCGTTGACGAAGATTTCGTCCTTAGCATCCCGGCTTCAATCGACCTTGCCGAAGCGGGTCCGTTACTATGCGCCGGCGTCACGACCTATTCGCCCCTTCGCCACTGGGGTGTGGCGCCCGGAAAGAAGGTCGCGATCGCTGGATTAGGTGGTTTGGGACACTTGGCTGTGCAGTTCGCTACCAAGATGGGAGCCGATGTGACGGTGGTGACGACGTCGCCGGACAAGGTAGAAGATGCGCGCCGCTTTGGCGCAAAAGACGTTCTCATCAACAAAGACGGCGTTGATTTCTCAAAATACAAACGAGCCTTCGATTTCATTCTGGATACTATTCCCTACCAGCACGACCTGGACCGGTTCATTCCGCTGCTCAAGAGGGATGCAACTCTCTGCCGTGTCGGCGTCGGAAAACTCACGACGCCAAATCAATACGGCCAGATGACCACGGTACTGACCAGAACTGCCCTCGCCGGCTCAAACACCGGCGGCATTCGTGAGACCCAGGACATGCTGGAGTTCTGCGCTGCTCAAAAGATCAAACCCCAGATCACAAAGATACCCATGGGCGGAGTCAACGACGCCTGGTCCAAGGTGATTGCGAAACAGGCAAGGTACCGTTTCGTTATGGATATGAATATGAACGGCTAACGGGGTACATACACTCTGCGCTCGGATTTTCACAGTTTTGAGGTTGCATGAAAAGAACAATTCTTGTTACCGGCGGCAATCGGGGCATTGGCCTTGCCATTGCGCGCCAACTCGCCGAACTTGGGAATGCGGTGCTCCTCGGATCGCGTGATCTCATGGCCGGCGAAAACGCCGCGAAATCCCTTCGTAGTCTCAACTTCGACGTCGAACCGGTGCATGTTGATCTTAACGATGCGGCAGCGATCGACGACGCCATCACCGGCATCGGCAAGTCTGGCCGCCAGATCGACACATTGGTCAATAACGCTGGAGTATTGCACGAAAAGCCGCTCCTCGAACTGACGGATGCAGAGATCGGCGACTCGATTGCCGCGCACCTGACGGGTCCCCTTCGGCTCATCCGCTTGCTGGCGCCGAACATGATTGCGCGCGGATACGGCCGGATCGTCAATCTCTCATCCGGCTGGGGGTCATTCGCCGAAGGCATGGGCGGACCCGGCATGTATGGCGTGACGAAAGCCGCGCTGAACGCGCTCACCGTACGGCTCGCGAAAGAGCTTCCGTCCGCGGTCAAGGTGAACGCGATGTGTCCCGGCTGGGTGCGGACGCGGATGGGCGGAGATGGCGCGATGCGAAGCCCTGAAGAGGCAGCCGATACAGCAGTCTGGCTCGCGACATTGCCGGACGATGGTCCGACCGGCGGTTTTTTTCGGGACCGAAAGCCAATCGAATGGTGACGACTGACAACCGCTTCCGATGAGCAGGGCCGCCAAAGGCTAATCAAGCAAAAATGCCAATAGCAAAGGAGAATGAACGTGGAAATCAAGAGATACGGTTCGAAGCCGTCCGGAAAAGGTCCATCGGACTGAGGAGATCGCTTCGGCTGTCGCCTGGCTCTGTTCGGATGCGGCCTCATTCATGACAGGACACGCCATGGTCGTCGACTGCGGACAAACGGTGTAAGCCACCGGCAATGTAAACGTGGAGAGTTCAATGACCATGCAGAGATTTTCGCCTCACACCCGAACTGGAGCGCGAATGACCGGATCGAGCCCCGCGCATTCTGGAGAGAGAAACCTGCATTTGACCGTGCTTATGCTGGCAGCTTGCCTCGTGCTTGGTTTAATTCCGCAGCAAGCTTCTTCTGAAGGGACACCTGACATGAAAATCAACATAACTGTCTCCGGCAAGACCGTGACTGCGACGATCATGGACAACCCGACCGCAAAGGACTTCGTTTCTCTGCTTCCCTTGACCATGTCTATGAAGGACCTCTTCGGGCGGGAGAAGTTCGGCCATTTGCAAAGAGCGCTTTCAGGAAAGGGTCCGCGCACGAGCACGTATGAGGTTGGCGACATCGCCTACTGGTCTCCGACTCACGATTTCGCGGTTTACTACCACCAGGATGGGGAGACGATTCCGTCGCCAGGAATTATACCGATCGGAAAAATCAAAGGTGGCGCGGAAGTCTTCAACGTGCCTGGCTCTGTGGAAGTGACCATTGAGATTGCCAAATAGAGGTTAGCTAGGCGCAGGCCGCCGGACAAGGTGATAACCAGGGTTTCAAATGTGGAGAGTTCGATGAGTATGCAGCGTGTGATCGTCAATGTCTTCGGCGGACCGGACCAGTTGACGGTTGAAGAAGTGACCGAACCGCTGCGGCTGGGTCCGGGGCAACTGCTCATTGATGTGGAAGCAGCAGGCGTCAACTACCTTGACATATATCAGCGTAAAGGCCTCTCGCCGGTTTCGCTGCCCTTCACACCGGGATTGGAGGGCGTCGGGCGGGTGCGCGAGATTGGCGAAGGCGGCGCCCGCAACAGTCTTGCCGTCGGAGACCGGGTGGCATGGATCAATTCGCCCGGAGTCTATGCTAGTCAGGTCCTTGTCCCCGCTGCAGAAGCGATTCCTGTGCCACAGGCCTTTACGACGGCGCAGGCTCTCCTGTTCCAGGGCATCACGGCGCAGTACCTTGTGAGCGAATACCGCATGGTGCGTCCTGGCGACCGGGTGCTCGTCCACGCGGCGGCGGGCGGCGTTGGGCAACTCCTGGTTCAATGGCTCAAGCATCTCGGAGCCTGGGTCGTCGGCACCACATCCAGTGATGTCAAAGCAGCCGCTATTCGCGCCGTTGGCGCAGACGCTGTCATCAACTACGGACAGGATTACGGGTTCCTAGACGAGTTGCTGTCGTTGACAGGCGGGAATGGTGTGGACCTTGCCTTCGATGCTGTCGGCGCGGCCACTCTCGCGACAACACTGAAAGCGCTGGCAAGAGGCGGGACCGCCGTTTCCTACGGCTCGGCATCGGGACCTCCGCCTGCCATCGAACCGCGGCAGCTTGTTCCGAAGTGCGCGCGCCTCGCCGGCGCGGCGCTTTTCACTTATGTCGCCGACCCCTCCGAGCTTCAGCGGCGCGCAGCGGTCGTTGTGGATGCAATCCAGTCCGGCTGGCTGCGCATGGGCGAAGGGACGGCCTACGCGCTCGCAGACGTCGCAGAAGCGCACCGCGCCATCGAAGGGCGCGGAACACAAGGCAAGCTTTACCTCACGCCGAAACCGAAAACACCGTAAACACAAGCACCGCAGGAAGTCGAAATGAGACCCCACATTATTTGCCACATGCTCTCCTCCGTGGATGGGAAGATCGATGGCGCGTCTCTCAAAGCGGTCACCACTCCGGTGGACTACGAGGCAACCGGCACGAAGCTCGAAGGCGACGCCTGGGTCTGCGGGCGCACAACCATGGAACAGCACTTCGCTGAGGATGAGCCCTTCTTGTCCGCGTCGAACCGTCCCGCAGGACCGCAGCCGGTGCACGTCGCGCGCAAGGCGAAATCGTATGCGATCTCTGTTGACACCACCGGCAAACTCCGGTGGGCCAGCGGCGATATTGACGGCGATCACCTAATTTGCATTGTGAGCGAACGCGCGCCGGACGACTATCTTTCGATGCTCGGGGACACTGGCATCTCTTACGTCGTGGCCGGCAAGTCCGCGGTTGACCTTGTCAAAGCCGTGAACCTACTCGGCGAGCACTTTGGAATTCGGCGGTTGCTGCTCGAAGGCGGCGGTCACATCAATGGCGCATTCCTCCAGGTGGGCCTTGTCGATGAAGTGAGCCTGTTGCTGGTGCCGGGCATCGACGGACGTCGCGAAATTCCGGCGGTTTTCGACGGCATGGACTCCGCACGTAAAGCCGCTGTCCCGCTCAAACTCAAATCGATAGAACGCCGCGATAAAGACGCGCTCTGGCTTCGGTACGAAGTTGTCCGGTGAACGCCCGCATCGACAAAACAGCCGTCCAGCTTTGGATCACACGCGCCCAGCTTGCCAAACACGGCGTAGTGTCTTTATACAAATAATATAAATATGGCATCCGATTAGCCTTACGCCTGTGTTAACCATCTAGACCAAAACATATTTGACATAATCGCGCGAATCGCATATAAATGATTCCACGCAAGGCGTATTACCACGGCGCGTCGGTTTCCACTTGTTTCACGACCGCCGGTAGATCGCGCCACCTGCAAAAACAACCTTCGTTGTCGCTTCTTTGTTGCGATGTTTGCGATGGCGGCCCCGGGTTGTTTGCATCTCGCCGACGCGAACATCCATTCGTTGTTAACGTTTAACGCGTTGAGGAGAACTATGCCCTACGTACACGGACGCAATCCCGCAGACGTCAAAACGGATCGTTTGCTTCGCAAGATCTTCGGCCTTCAGCCAAAGCCCACGATGGCGAAAGTAGCGATGCCGAAACCGGTGAAGATTCCCCAGCCTGCGAACCAGATCACGGTAAAATTCCCGGATTCCCGCCAGGAAACGTCGCGTTGAAAAGCATCTTTGCAAAATCTTCCCGCCGCTCCAAAGCGGAGACTACCCTGAAACGTTTGGGGATAGAGTACGAGAAGCGTCCCGATGGCACCCTGTTCGTGCCGGGAGACGTGCATCTCTCATGCAAGGGCTTGGGCTCGCTTCCAGACCTGTCCTCCGTTGCAGTTGGCGGTTCATTCCATTGCGACACCAATAAGCTGACTTCGCTCCGAGGCGCTCCGCAGACCGTCGGGGGCAGTTTCAATTGCATCGCCAACCAGCTGACCTCACTTGAAGGCGCACCGCGCGATATTGGACTGGATTTTAATTGCGGCTACAACCAGCTGACCTCGCTCGAAGGTGCACCCCATTCAGTTGGTTGTTCCTTCAGCTGCGACGGCAATAAACTGACCTCGCTCAAAGGCGCCCCCTTTACGGTAGGAAGTTTCTTCAGTTGCGGCCATAATCATTTGACCTCGCTTGAAGGCGCACCGCAGACCGTCGGGGGCGACTTCACCTGCTGTGGCAACAAGCTGACGTCGATGGCAGGAGCCCCGCGCATCGTCAGGGGCGACTTCGTTTGCCATGATAACAAGCTGACGTCGCTGGACGGCGCTCCGTCTTCCGTGGGCGGCAGGCTCATTTGCTGCCACAATGAGCTTGCTTCGCTTGTCGGCGACCCGATGAAAGTCGAGAGCGCCCTCGATTATTATTCCTGGGCCGCAGTGAAGGAAAGGTTGCGCATGGCGCCCGTGATCCTGGCGCGGCAGGGACAACCAGACTTAGACGAGATGACGGCGCTGCAGAAACCACTAACGGTCAAAAAGCCGCTCAGCCTGAAAACGTCGCGCGGACGGCAGCCCCACTGGTGGAGTCGCTGACATGGTTTTCGCTTTCAAAAAGCCGCCGACCGAATCCCGGCAAGCCCTGAAAGAATGGGGCATACCCTACAAAAATCGCTGGGACGGAACGCTGTTCGTGCCGGGACAGTCGATGGTGCGCTCCGGATATATAGCACTCCGCAACTTGAACAGCGCTTGGCCGCGGGGCATGTCAGGCACGCCGGAAAGACCGGTGTGCGGCGGAAGATCTTCCGGATTGATGCACCCATCGACCGCGACGCCTTCAGCCTTGTCGCTCAAGCCTTCTTCATCTGGAACGATGACCTGAAAACGTATTTCAGCGAAACGCTGCCGGTCAAGCCATGGAAATCTTTGTACCGATTTTGTACCGAGACCCTGCTTTTGATGCCTTTGAGGACTTCAGTGACATTGTAGAATCAATAAGTTGTGATGGTGCAGAATCTTGTCAAGTTCGTGGTTCGAATCCATGCCGGGGAGCCAACCTTTGAATTCAATAGTTTAGAAGACCGCTGCTATTTTTCTGTACGGATTTTGTACCGCGCGTCGATAGCACGCGGCGTGAACTCACTGACGCTATTAGATGAGCGCGCTGAGCATGGATTCGAAAATCGAATCCGACAAATGCAATGACGCGTTGAGAGGTTTGCCGCCCAGCGGCTTCCAATAGGCCCTGTACGTGTCATAGGATTCCCATCATCTCCGGGAACCACGCACACATAGCGCTCTCTTGTTGGTGTAGAACCAGAGTTCGTCACCGTTGAAAACCCGCCCTTCGTTGAAATCGAAGCGTGACGCATACCCTGAAGGACGCCCTCGATCATCCAATAAACGAGTACTGCTCCATTGATTACCGGTCAAGAACAAGTTCCCCTTTACGTGAAATGTGAAAGGTCTACCTGCACCTGGGCCGGCTCGTCCTCGTGCGGTGGCGTTCTTGTCGTAGATTCCTTCCAGCTCCCCGATCGCTGCGAGCCGCCAGTCAGAGTACCCGGCCAATCGCAGATCGCGGCAGTACTTCATCGCCTTGTTCCAACTCAGGTCTTTACCGTTGTCGCTCCCGGCCCACATGAGTCCAGTAGAGGGATCGGTCCAATACCCGCTGGCTTGAGTTTCCTGTGCGTGCCCGTGTTCCGCCGCGGAGGACAGGCCCCAGGCGATCATGGCGGCAGCGAATAGCGGCACCTGGACAAGCTTCGATGGCCGGTTCATGATGCCTGCTCCAAATTTGAGAAAGGACGAGACGCCGTATTGCAAGAGCTCACCATGTCGAGGATCTTCAACGGAAGATCGGTTTGCATTACGTTTAGTAAAACACAACGCTCGTCCATTGCAGGATGTCTACGCTCCCAGGGCAGGACTGTGGGAGAACGGCGAAACTTTCTGATGTACCGATTTTGTACCAGGTGCTTGCTTTTGATGCTTTTGACGACTTCAGTGTCTTTGTGAAATCAATAAATTATGCAACATCTAAAGCCCGTCAATAATGTGGTTCGAATCCATGCCGGGGAGCCACGAAATCCGGTGGGAATCCACCCTGGGGTCAAAGCACGCTCTCGCCGTGAAGCGTCCGCTTTGGCGCAAGATCCTTTGGCATTTCCCGATCGTTTGCGATCGCAGAGCCGAAGAATCAAATTGCGTGGGACACTCGAAGATTGAATGGACGACCATCGGCCACTTTGCACCTCGCTTCTAGCGAAGATCCACGAGCAATTCGAGCGAACCGGCCACCTGATCAACCTCCTTCCGGCAGACCGGCTGGACTGGTCGCCGGCCATTCCGGGTACTTGGCCACTGGGTATGCTCCTTGGTCATCTCCTCGATTGCGCGGCCGGATTCTGCGCAGCTCTGGCCGCTTTCGAACCTCAGCGTCTGGCCCATTTCGCCCAACTCCGGGAACTACCGGTGAATCACCGCTGCTCGCCTGCGGAGGCCGCTAGCCGAATGGTGATTTATCAGGGACACGTCGAGGATGGCTTCGCGCGGCTTACCGACGTTGACCTCGGCCGGCAACTGTCCACCGTCTTCGTGAACCAGGGGGAAAGTCTTCTGACTCTGCTATTGGGGAATCTGGAGCACCTCATCAACCACAAGCACCAGTTGTTCACGTACTTGAAGCTGCTAGGCGTGGAGGTGACCAGCCGGGATCTTTATCACTTTCGCGGATAGAGTCATGCCGGAAGCACATCCGCGAATACGAATCCATCACGCTCCACCACTTCGCCCGTCTGCACGCTGATTGGCCCCGAGAACACTGGCGCATCATACACAAATGTGTGAAACTCTCCGTTTTCGCCGCAAGGATCGATCCCTGGTGGCAGCGCCTCCAGCAACCGCTGATCGTAATCGCGGCCGGCGAACGATTTCTCCAGCTTTGATGGGTCCACGCATGTAAGCTTGGCCTTCAGGCCTGCGGCAATCATATCCCGTCCTAGTTGACCCGTGGGAATTTGCCAGACCGGAAACAGCGGTTCGAGGCCAGTGCCCTGCAATTGCCGGACGCGGTAATCGCGAATGTCCTCAAGGAAAAGGTCTCCGAACGCGACAGCCGTGATTCCTTCAGCCCTTGCGCGCTCGCAGACGACGCGCATCCGCTCTTCGTAACCCACATTGGAGCACGGCCACGGCAGATCCACTGCCCACAGTGGGATGCCGATCCGCTCGACCTGGGCCTCAACCAGCGACCGCCGCACGGCATGCATCGCCACGCGGTTTGCCGCGGAGTTGAACGTCGTGAGCAGAGCCGCCACTTGAATGTCTGGCCGTTGGCGCAGCAGGTGCAGCGTCCAGGCGCTGTCTTTCCCGCTGCTCCACGATAAGAGAACCTGTTTCAAGTTCGGCTCACGCTCGCGTGCCCTTGGTCACGCGCCGCGGGCGATCCTACCCAGCGCCAATGAACGCCTTCGGTCGCCGCGCCGAAGAGAACGCCGTGCAGAATCTCGGCGATGATCTCCGCGGATTGGGATACGGTCATTCCGGAGCGGTTGAAGAACAGATTTCCGTCGGCGAACGCGACGTTGCCTTTGCGAACCGCCTGAAGTTCTCCCCACCATGGATTTCGCTCTAACACTGCTTGTTCCTGGAGGGTCCGCTCCAAGTTAAATCCGCAGGGCGCGATGATCAGGTACTCCGGATCGGCATCCCGAACATGCTCGGCAGGAATGGCGGTCGAATATTCGCCCTTGCGCCCTAAAAGAGGTTCGCCGTTTGCGATTTCTGCCAACTCGGGAGCCCAGTTCCCCATGACGAAAACCGGGTCCGTCCACTCCACGGCGACCACGGTTGGCCGGCGGAACGGTGCCGCCCTCACTCTAACCTTATCCAGCCGGCCTCGTTCGTTTCTAACCAGGATCTCTCCCTCCTTATCGAGACCGAGGGCTTTAGAGATCAGCAGGATGCTTTCGAAGATTTCGTGTAAAGAAGAGGCTGATAGTGCCAGTTGGCGTGTAGCGGGGGCGCCAGCTCCGCTGCGCTCGATATCGCCAGGAGTGACGGCGCACACTTCACAGTGCGCCTGGGTGATCAGCAGGTCGGCCTTCAGTGCTTGGATTAATTCCGCGTGTACGTGATACAGAGGCTCCCCAGCCCGGAGCCGGCGCCTAACCTCTGCGTCGATTTCCCTGCTCGAAACGGACACATCGAAGGCGGGTGAGCTACATGCCGGGAGCCGCCGCACCCAAGACGGGTTGTCGCACTCATGGGATCGCCCTACCAGCATTTCGCGCGCGCCTAGAGCACAGACGATTTCCGTAGCACTCGCCAACAGGGAAACGACTCGCACGTTACACGGTCTGTTGGGCGGGTTGCAAGCAACGGCTAAGAATAGCGTAGCCGCCGAACATCGCAAGGGCGTAGAATGCGTCGCCTAATACCTGATTCTGGTAGAAAGGTATCCCAGCTGCATACGAAGCCGTCAAGCCGGCGATGGTATGCGGATATAGCTGCTTACTCATAGCCCAGACCATAAAGTTGGTGATCACGAAGAACGACAAACTGGACGCGAGTGCCGTTGCGATGGTGGGGCCCACGCCGCTTCGATTACGGATTAGCCTGCCGAGCAGCACTGGAATCAGCGTTGCCGCATATACGTACCAGAAACCAGAATAGAAGCCCATGACGGCATCGCTCAGGGCAAGAGCAGACATGGTCGTGAGAATACCTGTGCTGGTTTTTCGAGCGTGACTACCCGCGAACAGTCCGATGGCCATCATCGGAGTGAAATTCCAGGGATGGGGTAGAAGCCGGGCGAACGCGCCCAAAACAACCATTCCTATCCACAGTCGTTTTGGAATTTCCATCTCTCATCTCCTCTCATTATTGTAGTTCTTCTTGCGATACTTCACGGCTGTGTTGCGGCGTATCCCGCAAGGAAGCAACGACGGCAATCGAACGAAATGCAGAGACGCATCTGCAGAAGTACTGCCGGAAAGTTGGATTGGGGACGAAACAGTTCCCGACCAGGTTGGATCTACATATTCGTGTAAACCTGCTTGCGGCCTCGTCTCGCTTCCAGCGAAGCTGCGGCGAAACAACTTGACCGCGCTGCCAGCCGGCAAAACAATCGAGGATCCATGACACACCAACACGCCGATGTCGAACAGCCTCCGGAAACTATATCTACAACCGGGCAAGAGAACCGTACACCAGTAACTCTCATCGTCAATGGCGCCCGTCACCAAATCATAATCGAACCGCGCGTTAGCCTCCTGGATGCTCTGCGCGAGCGGCTTCATCTCACGGGCACGAAGAAGGGCTGCGATCAAGGCGCTTGCGGTGCCTGCACCGTTCTTATAGACGGTGAACGCATCCTCTCCTGCCTCGCGCTCGCGATTCAGTACGAAGGCCGCGAAATTACCACGATAGAGGGTCTTGCCCGGGATGCTTCGCTTAGCCCACTTCAGGAAGCGTTCGTTGCGCAGGATGGATTTCAGTGCGGCTACTGCACATCGGGTCAGATCTGTTCGGCGGTGGGAATGATGCACGAATTCGATAGCGGTATGCCGAGCGCCGTCACACGGGAAATGACCTCCGGCGCGATCGAATTTACTCAGGAGGAGATCAAGGAGCGCATGAGTGGCAATCTGTGCCGCTGCGGCGCTTACGTCGGGATCTGCGAAGCCATTCGCGAGACGCATCATGCCGGAGCATCTCGATGAAGAATTTCGCCTACACGAAAGCCTCAACTTCCAGCGAAGCTGTGAATCTGCTCGAGAGCTCCGTTGGAGGTAAATTCCTCGGCGGGGGAACCAATCTGGTCGACCTGATGCGCGAGAATATCGAGCAGCCCGACAGCCTGGTCGACATCTCCAGCCTGCCCCTTCGCGACATCGTGGAGAATCCGGACGGCAGCGTCACGATCGGCGCTTCAGCGAAAAATAGCGCGGTAGCAATAAATGGCCCGATTCGCCAACGCTTTCCCGTGCTCTCCCAGGCCATCCTCTTTGGCGGCTCCGGCCAGATCCGCAACATGGCGACGGTCGGCGGTAACCTCATGCAGCGCACCCGCTGCTACTACTTCTACGACCACGCCTCACTGTGCAACAAACGCACGCCGGGAGCCGGTTGTGATGCTATCCACGGTTTCAATCGCATGCACGCGATCCTCGGCACGTCGTCCCATTGCATTGCGGCGCATCCCTCCGATATGTGCGTCGCTCTCGCCGCGCTTGATGCGACTGTCGAGGTCGAAAGCCGGCGCGGCAAACGCTCCATCCCATTTGTCGATTTCCATCGGCTTCCGGGCGATACTCCGCATCTCGAAACCGAACTGCAGCCGGGCGAGCTGATCACGGCAGTGACTATCCCCAAGCTCGAGGCCGCGCGCCGCTCTGTCTATCGCAAAGTGCGCGATCGCTCCAGTTACGGTTTTGCTCTGGTCAGTATCGCGGCGATTCTCGAAATAGTGAACGGCACCATCACGACCGCGCGACTCGCCCTCGGCGGTGTCGCCCACAAACCGTGGCGCGCGTTCCCGGCTGAAGAACTCCTGCAGGGGAACCCGGCTAACGATGAAGTCTTTCGACGCGCCGCCGATGGGGCACTCGCTGGTGCGCAGGGCTTCCATTACAATGCGTTCAAAATCGAACTCGCGAAACGGGTGATTGTCAGTACATTGTCCGAGCTCGCCCAAAACGAAGGTGCATGATGAGCATCCTGATGACATTGGTTCAGACGGCCGCGCGCTTCATGCCGGACGCCAAACGGGATCCGCTGATTGATTCACACGGTTACGTCGGCAAGCCCCTCGATCGCGTCGATGGCCACTTGAAAGTCACCGGTGGCGCTCGCTTCGCCGCCGAATACGCGCTTGACGACATGGTGTACGCCGAGCCTGTATTCAGCACCATCTCCAAAGGAAAAGTCCGGCGCCTCGACACTTCGGTCGCCAAACGCTGTCCAGGCGTGATCGCCGTACTCACCCCGCACGACATGCCGCGCCTCAAAGCGCCTACGCTGGTCGATTTTTCCAAGCTAGATAAAATCGCCGCCAGCAACTTGCCGGTTTTTCAGGACGATCGCGTTTACTGGAACGGCCAGGCGGTTGCCCTCGTGGTCGCCGAAACGCATGAACAGGCGCAAGAGGCGGCCACGAAGGTGCACGTCGAATATGATATCGAAGACTCGAATGTTTCCTTCGACGCGAACAAGGCTAGGGCGACCATGCCCAAAGATGTGTTGGGCGAGCCTCCCGAAATCAAGATCGGAGATGCGGAAAAGAATCTGGCGGCGGCGCCTGTCCGAGTAGACGCTGTCTACCGCTCGCCGTATTACAGCCACAGCGCCATCGAGCCGCACGCCACCATTGCGGTCTGGGAGGGCGACGACAAGATAACTGTGTTTGACTCCACCCAGTTCGTGGAAGGCTACAGGAATTCGCTCGCGCACGTCTTCGGTATTAAGCCGGAAAATATTCGCGTGCTCGCCCCCTTCGTCGGCGGCGGCTTTGGCGGCAAGGCCGGGTTTTGGTGGAACACGGTGCTCGCGGTCGCGGCTGCGAAAATCGTAAAACGTCCGGTAAAGTTCGCGCTTTCCCGGGAAGGCGTTTTCCGCATCGTGGGCGGCCGGACCATTGCTGAGCAGCGCGTGGCGATTGGCGCCACAGTTGACGGCCACGTCCAGTCGCTCATCCATACGGGAGTCACTGCAACGCCTTCTCACGCGCGCTATGCCGAGCAATGCACCTTCCCCACACGCCATCTGTACGCTACGGACGCTCTTCACATCGCTCAATACGTTGTCGACCTGGATATGGTTGCGAACACGTGGATGCGCGCTCCGGGCGAATCCATCGGAACGTTCGCGGTCGAATCCGCTCTAGATGAGCTCGCGGTTGAACTGAGGATGGACCCGATCGATCTTCGTCGCAATGTCGAACCCAAGCGCGATCCCACCAAGGACAACGAGTTCTCCAGCCGCCACCTTCTCGAAGCTTACGAACGTGGCGCCGCTAAATTCGGCTGGGCGGCCCGCAATCCCCAGCCCCGCAGTCAGCGCGATGGCTCATGGCTGATTGGGCAGGGGGTCGCTACCGCGTACTATCCGGTCTTGCGATTGCCGGGGGCAGCGCGCGTCCGCGTCAATGCTGACGGTATCGCTACGATACATACCGCCGCGAACGAGATGGGGATGGGTGTCGCAACGAGCCAGCTCCAGCATGCAGCGGACCGGCTGGGAGTGCCTCTCCAATGCATTGAGTTCAACTACGGCGATTCTGAGATGCCATCATCACCGATGGCCGGCGGCTCCTGTCAAACCGTGAGTATTGTAGCCTCCGTTCGCGCGGCAGTCGAAAAGCTGCATCGCGAACTCCTGAAACTGGAGCAGCAGGACCCCGCGTCTCCGCTGAAACGCGCAAAGTACGATGACATTGTAGCCCGCGACCGCGGACTTTTCCTGGCATCCGAACCATCGCGCGGAGCCACCTACGTCGACATCCTCCGCCGGGCCGGCAAACAGCATGTCGAGGCCGAAGGAACCTCCGCGATGCCCATGGAAATGATGAAGTATTCCATGGCTTCCTATGGGGCGCAATTCTGTGAAGTTCGCGTCAACGACATCACAGGCGAAGTTCGGATCGCGCGCTGGCTGGGGTCATTCGATTGTGGAACCGTCCTCAACCCCAAGACTGCGATGAGCCAGCTCCGCGGCGGCATCATCATGGGAATCGGCATGGCACTCACCGAAGAGGTACTCGTCGATGACCGCAGCGGACGAATCATGAATGCATCGCTGGCCGAATACCACGTGCCGGTGAACCTCGACGTGCCGCACATCGACATCCTGTTCAATGACATTCCCGATCCGCACACGCCGTTGGGTGCACATGGCATCGGCGAGATCGGCATTACAGGCGTCGCTGCGGCCATCGCGAACGCGGTTTACAACGCCACCGGCAAGCGCATACGTAGTCTGCCGATCACACTAGATAAGTTGCTATAGCCGCGACGGATTATTTTCCTATCGGAATGCGTCGATGTACTTCGTCTAAGAAGTTCAGCAGAAAGGTGACGTGGACCGAACCTTTGTCTTCCGCTTCCTGCTCTCGCGCTGGGAACACCACGAAATGTTTGCCGTCTGGGGCCAGGTCCCAGTTTGAATCTCCGGTGGCATCATTCATCTTGGCGCTAACGGCCACGCGGGGCTTGGCGGATGAGAATGAGTCCGCCGTAGCGGTGTAATCGGCGGCCATGATAGCGCCGTCTCCAAGAGCTTGGTAAAACAGCGCATGCCCGTTGCGGGACCACCTCGCGTATTTGGCGCCCCCGCTTGAGATCTGCCATTTGCCGCCCGGCCCAGGAAACGGCCGGACGTACACCTCTCCGATTCCGGACTCGGTGGAAGTATAGGCGATCCAACGACCGTCGGGCGAGAAAGCCGGATCGTGCTCATTGGCGGGCGTGCGCAGGAACAACTCCGGTTTCCCGGGCTTCGGATGCTCCGGGTCACTCAAGTCCAGGGCGACCGTCCAAAGATCATAACCAGTTTCGCGGCTTACTCCGGTATACGCGAGACGCCGGCCGTCGGGGGACAGGGAACCAGGAATCAACTCGTTCTCGCTTTCTAAAAGCTTTTGAACTTCGCCAGCCCCGTCGCTTCGGATCCACTGGATGGAGCTGATGCTGGATGAGCGCGCCTCGAACACGATGTATTTTCCGTCTGGACTCCATAGAGGATAGAGGCCGCCTTGCGCCGTGTAGGTGAGTCGCGACATACTCTCGCGCTGCAAATCGTAAGTCCAAACGTCCATGTCCTTGCCGGTTTCAAGAGAGATCGCCAAACGGCGGCCGTCCGGAGAAATTCGGGGCGTGTAGTAGGCACCTGGCTTCTCAAGCAGCCGCTGCGTCTTGCCGGAGCTATCGAGCCAGCTGACTTGCCAGGTTTGGGCGACTGCCTTGCCGCTTCGATAGACCAGAGCGCCTGCCAGGGCGGCGACGTCCAACTGGCCTCCAGCGGTGGTGGGATCGCTGGCCACGTCATCTAGGATGGGTACAGGCGTTCCCTGAAGTTCCAACCGGTTCAGGTCGAGGGGCGCACCAAATAAAGTGCCGTGGTGGATGAAGACCAGGCTCCCCTGTGAACCATTGATCGGAAGATATCGCCCGAAGTAGCCGCCGTGCCACAGCGTTTTTCTCTGGTTGTTTTTGAGAGAGAGCACTTCGATGCTGGCGTCATCGAAGGCGCTGATGTTTTTGCTCGCGGTGAACAGGATGGTCTGGCTGCCGGGTAAGACCTGTGGCCATCGATGCGTGGCTTCGCCTGGGCTCAACGTGGTGACCGGGCGGGCCGCTCCACCTTCGGCTGGAATACGCGTGAGGCCGGCCGTGTTGACCAGTTCCGCGACGATGGTTCCGTCGTCGCCCCAGCCAGCGCCGCGAGAGTTGGAGGAATCCGCCAGGACTACGGGAGCACCCCCCTGCACCGAGATCTTTTGCATCTTGTTATCGGCGAAGAATCCGATCCACTGGCCGTCGGGCGAGAAGAACGGGTCGATGGCGTTTTCCGTGCCGGCAAGAAATGCGGCCTTGGCCTGATTGAGAGGCCGCGTGGCCAGAACC
Source organism: Bryobacterales bacterium (assembly GCA_025463005.1). Taxonomy (GTDB): domain Bacteria; phylum Acidobacteriota; class Terriglobia; order Bryobacterales; family Bryobacteraceae; genus Palsa-187. The sequence continues at coordinate 95,871 of JAOAPR010000097.1, forward strand.
TGCTTTCCATCCGGGCTGCGGGCCGAATACGCCAGCCGCGTAGCGTCGAGCGAGATGGCCGCAGTGATATTGCCGGTCGCCACGGCTTCCGGCCCCAGGTCGACGCTAAAGCGCATTAGCGGACGATCCGCGGGCACGGCCGAGCGCCACGGCGCCCAGAATGCAACCGCAGCGGCGACTGTCATCACTCCCGCCGCAATCCACGGAATACGTCCCGACAGCGAAGTCGTCTCCGGACTTATGGTCGCGTCCGGTTCCTTTCCGGCGTTCTGAATGGCGATGCGTGCCTCGCCGATATCGCGCAGTCGGGTTTTCACGTCGCGATCGAGGCAGCGCTTGACTAAGTCGCGAATTCCGCGCGGCGTGCCCGCAGGCAATTTATCAACATCAATCGGCGCGCGTAACACATCGGCCAAAATGTGCGTTACTGTGTCGCCACGAAATAGCCCCTGGCCCGTCAGCATCTCCCATAGCACGACCCCGAAGGACCAGATATCGGCTCGTTTATCGACGGGCTGACCAGCGGCTTGCTCGGGACTCATGTATCCAGCGGTCCCCAGGATCATGCCTGCTTGGGTCGCCCCGATGGTCAATGTGGGGGAGTTCCTCGGATCGCCGCTACTGGCGACTGACGCATGGCTCACGGCGGCCAGGCCGAAGTCGAGAATCTTGACGACGCCGCCCGGCGTGATCATGATGTTGGCCGGCTTAAGATCGCGATGGATGATACCTTTGTCGTGCGCGGCTTCGAGTGCTTCGGCGATCTGGCCTGCGATGCGCAGGGCCTCATTGAGGGGGAGCGGAGCCCTGAGGATTTCCCCCGGAATCAGCTCCATAACCAGCGCACGGCCTGTGCTCGATTCTTCGATGCCGTAGATCTGCGCGATATTCGGATGATTCAGAGATGCCAGGACTCTCGCTTCGCGCTCGAATCGTGCGAGGCGTTCGGGATCGCGGGCCAGTGTCGCGGGCAAGACCTTGATCGCAACTTCGCGCTCCAGTTTGGTGTCGAGAGCGCGATACACCTCGCCCATCCCGCCTGCGCCGATGGATGCCCGTATCTCGTAAAGGCCCAGGCGCTCACCAATAGATAGAGGCATGAGGTTCCAATGATTTTACCCTAGGAGCATGGCAAGGTACTGGTTGATCCGCAAGCGGGCATCGTTTCGCTGCGTTACTTCTTAGGTGCGACCATTTCCGTGATACGGCCGACGCTGGTGTCGCCTGTAAACAGGTTGCCATGCGAATCCATGGCCATGTAGCTCGCTTCCACAAACTGGCCTTCCCCCCTCCCGGGTCCGTTACCGATCGCAGCGAGTACGTTACCGTCCCAGTCGATCTTGAAGAACTGGCCATCCTGACCAGTCGCCATCCATAGCTGGTTATGCGGGTCTACATACAGGGCGCACACGAGGTTTCTCATCTGAATGGTTTTGACGAACTTGCCGTTCCCGTCATAGACGACGATCCGATATTCCTCGCGGTCGCCGATATAAATGTTGCCATTGTTGGGATTGATGGCGAGCCCATGGACCATGCTGAAGTGTCCCGGTCCGGCATTGTTGCCGAACCATTGCCGGATGAATTTGCCGTTCTTATCCAGGTGCAGTATGCGCGCGGCGCCACTACTGTTGCTCGGAGATTTATCGGTGTCATTGGGACTCTCGTTCGCGTGCCCCATGCCGATATAGATATCGCCATTCGGAGCAAAGGCGAGGTGCAGCGGCTGCCAGAGAAGCCTTTGTCCCTTGGCTTCATCCCAATCCCCTCTTTGTCCCTTCATGCCGAGGGTCATGAGGAGCTTCCCCTCGGGACTTAGTTTCATCACGGTATCGCCATTCTCGTCGCAGATCCAGATATTGTCCTGCGCATCGATGGCCATGCCGTGCGCCTTGTTTTGGTGGCCGATTACGTCCTCGCCAATGGTGCGGATTAGCTTGTGATTCTGGTCGAACTCAAACAGTTGCGGCTTTCCCGCGGGGTTGCGCTGAAAGGCGAAAAGGTGTTCTCTCGAATTCAGGGCGACCGCCGAGACGCCGCCCGTTAATCCGTCAGGCAAAGCAAACGGATAAGCGAATGTAAAACCCAGGTCCGGTTTGTGCTGTTCATGGATAATTACGTCGCGACCTTTTCCCCAGGCGCAAATGGGCGAGTGGGTACAGGGCTCCGCGCCCCCGTTTCCCGATCCAACCTCGACGAGTGGTTGCGGCCCGCCGGACGGTGTCGCCGTTTGAGAGAACGCCGGCGTCGCAGTAAAGCTCAGGCTCAGTGCCGCAGCGGCAGCTCCACAGAAGAAATGCGCGTTCATTTCAGCCTCCCTGCGCCTTGCGCGGATCCATGAGGAATCCAGGTTCGAAGTCATGATACACCCGGACCGCCTCCGTTGGAGCCGATTCAGGGAAGCGGCTTGGCCAAGTACTTCAGCTCAGGTTGCTGGTTGGTATTCACCGGCAGACGGTCGGTATTCATGAGCATGGAAACCAACTGATAGTAGCCCGCACTGACGATCAAATCCACGACACCGCGCTCGCCGGCGATGTTCTTGACCGCCGCGAATGAAGCGTCGCTCGATTGTTTAGTCTTGAATAGCTCGGTGATGAAGTTGTAGACGGCCTCCTCATCGGCCGACATCCCTACCGGGCGCCTGCCCTCGGCGATGGCTTTAACTTTGTCCTCACTCAAACCGGCCTGCACAGCCGCCCGCCGGTGAGCGAGCCATTCGAACTGTGCGCCCCAGTAGCGCGCCGTAAGAATGATCGCCAATTCCTTGAGCTTGTCCGGAACAGACATATGGAAACGGACGCGGTCCCCCATGTCGAACAGCAGCTTACCCCCGTCAGGGTCGCGGACGTTGATATTGAAGCTCCCGCCTGTGCCTCGTTGGGCCACTGCAATATCCGTCATTGTTTTTTGCTGAGGGGTCATTTGCTCGTAGGTGAGCGGCTTGAAGCGGTCACCACGCATGGTAAATTCCTTGCCACCGGCTGATGACTTCACCTCGGCGGGCTCGATCGCTCCTGGAATCGGCGTTGCGAATCCCATTCCGACTACCGGAAGCGGGTTTTCGAGGGGCTTCAAGTCGGGCTGCACACCTTCGGGCAAAGGATAACGGTCCACGTTGAGCAACATCGAAACCAGCCCATACCACCCACTCAACCCGACCATATCGACGACACCGCGCTCGCCATATTTGTCCTTGGCGGCCTTGAACGTGGCGTCGGTCATCTGGTGGGTGGTGAGCAGCTCGTCGATGAGGTTGTAGGCTATCTCCATCTCCGGCTTCATCCCGGTAGGACGCTTGCCTGTGGCGATGGCGTCCACGATCGCAGGGTTCACGCCGTTTTGCAGGGCCGCGGCCTTGTGGGAGTTCCACTCGTATTGCGCCATCCAGTAACGTCCGGTCATGATGATGATGACCTCGCGGACATCCCCTGGCAGGGTTGTCCGGAAACGCATCGCGCCGCCGAATTCCGCGCCTAGATCGCCCACCTCAGGGCTGCGCAGCAGAACATTGAACGGTCCCCTGACCCCGCCGCGCTCTCCGGCCAGCAGGTGATCGATCATCGTCTTCTGCTCGGGCGTCATTTCGTCGTACTTGAGCGGCTTGAACCGATCGCCCACCAGAACCAGGCTGTGGGGATCGGGAGCTTGCTTCGCCTGTTTCGGGGGCGTTTGGCCGTTTACGATTGCTATGGCGCCGATCATCGTGGCACAGAAATTCTGAAGACGCATCGTGGTTTCTCCCTGGGGGATTATATCTGACTTAGTTATTCCGGATGTGGAGCAACCTTGGGAGATGTATAATCGCGACAGATCTGAAGGCTAAGATGAACAAGCGCCATTCCGGCTGGACTATTGCTCTGATGGCAGCCGGGATCTGCCTTTGTGGGCAATTCCCCAGCAGCGCGCAGGCTCCGGCGGCCGGCTCTGCCTTGCCTTCCGGAAACGCAAACTCCTTCGCGAATCTGAATCCGTTGCCTGTGGCGCCTTCAGGAGCGGCGCCGCGACTTCCTGACGGAAGAGTGGACTTCTCCGGAGTCTGGCGTCCGGCCGACGTTTCCCTGATTGAGGACATTTCCCTGGGACTAAAGAAGGGCGAAACGGTTCCTTTAAAGCCAGCCTCCGAGAAGATCATGAAGGCCAGGTTGTCCATCGACGACCCGGAGGCGAACTGCCTTCCCACCGGTGTCCCGCGCCTGGCTCCTTATCCGTGGAGGATCGTGGAAACGGCCACGCACATGTTTTTCCTGTTTGAAGGAAACATCCATAGCTATCGCCAGATATTCATGGACGGCCGCAAGCATCCCCAGGATCCGGATCCCACATGGTATGGACACTCTGTTGGCCGAAGGGAAGGTGACACCTTAGTTGTGGACACTGTCGGCTTCAACGACAAATTCTGGTTCGATTTCATTGGGCACCCGCATACTGAACAACTCCACACCATCGAGCGATATAGCCGCCCCGGCCTGGGAACATTGACCGAAGAGGTAATGATCGACGACCCGGGGGCCTACACGCGCCCATTTACCATCAGTTCCTCGCATCGTATTCTGCTGAATGAAGAACTGATGGAATACGTCTGTAATGAGAATGAGAAGGACACGAAGCACCTAAGGGGACCGGCGACGAGGCCGTAATCGTGCATACTCGTCGTACATTCCTGGCGGCGGCTGGCGGTGCTATCGTGGCCGGAATGCAGGCTCGCGCGCAATCGGCAAAACAGATCCAGACGCCGGTGCTCAATATCGGCTATGAGGAGAGCGGCCAAGGATTTCCCATCGTTGTGTTGCACGGGTTTCCGGACGACGCCCACGCCTGGGACGACGTTGGTCCGCCTCTGGCGAAAGCCGGCTATCGCGTTCTCGCTCCGTATTTGCGCGGCTTCGGGCCGACCAGCTTCCGCGATCCGGGAGTGCCGCGCATGGCTGAGCAGGCGGCCATCGGTCAGGATGTTATCGACTTCGCCGACGCATTGCACCTCGACCGCTTCGCTGTAGCAGGTTACGACTGGGGAGGGCGCGCGGCCTGTATTGCAGCGGCGCTGCATCCGGATCGCGTGAGAGCCGCCGTGCTCATCAGCGGGTATTTGATCCAGAACACGATTGATCCCGCTCCTCCATCCGCGCCGGAAACGGAAAAAAACCTCTGGTATCAGTACTACTTCAACACTGAGCGTGGACGCGCCGGTCTCGCCGCCAACCGCCGCGCGATTTGCAAGTATTTGTGGCAGACCTGGTCACCGACTTGGCACTTCGCCGACGAAACCTACAACCGTACGGCGGCTTCTTTCGACAATCCGGACTTCGTGGACTGCGTCATTCACTCTTATCGCCATCGTATTGGAAATGCCCCAGGCGAGGCGCGATTCAAGGATGTGGAACAGCGGCTGGCGAAGCGTCCACAGATCGAAGTCCCGACGATTATTCTGCGCGGAGCAGACGACACGCTCGGCGGACGGCAGCCGGCCGAATCGGCCGACCGGGCTTCCTTCCCGAACCTGTTGGCGCGGCGCATGATCGATGGCGCAGGACATTTTTTGCCCCATGAGAAACCAGAGGCTGTTTCGTCGGCCTTGATCGAAGTTCTTGCGGCTTCAAAATAGCGGGCGGGCTGACCGAGTTTATTTCTTCTGACCCGGAATACCGGCGGCTTTGCGGACCGCCTTTTGGTCGTTGCCTCGCCCCCGCAACATAAAATGCGTGACCGTGCCCTTGGAATCCTTGACGAACTCCAGCGCGTCATTCGTCACACTGGCCAGAAACGTGGTCTCCGAACGGGGTACGAATGCGAGCTTGGTAGGATTGGCGCCTTCCTGCAGGAGTAACAGATCGCCGCTGACTGTGACCACCGCCTCGCGTCCTGGCGCGAACTCGTAGGTGCCGGCGTACCTCGCCAGGACCTCCGGCGCCAGCCTGACCCCGCCGCTCAACTTAGCGCTGTCCCGCTCATTGTCACAAACGTCCTCGAGGATCTCAGTGTCCGGGACCAGCACGTTCTCAAACCGCATGGGAACCGGCTTGGCAAAGGTGGCCGGATCGTCCAAGACCATCTCCAGTTCCATGTGTCCAAAGTCGCGCCGGTGGAAGTGTTCTGTGATCCGCAGCGATTCCGTCTGCGGATGCCCGCCCACGTCAAGCCACCCTTTGTCGTTGAAGCCCGCAGTTTCGACGATTAGTGTGTCGCCCTCCCAGTGCCCGATCGAATACCCCAGCCAGGCAGGGTTAGGATCCTTGGGAAGCCCGCGTCCGTCCGTGAAGATGGTTCGATGCGGGCTGTTCGGCGACTCATGCATCACTACGATCAGTTGTGGCGTCTGGACGATCCTCGCCAACCCTCGATTATTGAGAAACGGCAGGCTGACAGGAAGGCAACGCGCGAGCGGGCTGTCCTTTCGGAACTCCTGGACTCGCTGCAGGCGCAGCTCCTCGGCCCGAGGGCGAATCTCGTCAGGCTTCAAGCCTGGGGCGACATCGTAGTCGTACCGGAGCTGGCTTCCCCCAGAGCGCCAGACGCCGGACAGGTCCGGTTTGCCGTCCGCCATCCGTGGGGCCGGCGCAGCGAGGTTGGCTTTGCCGTCGGGCAAGCGTGGAATCCCTGGTGTTGGGAAGTCAATCCATTGCGCGGAGGCAGTCGCAACAATCAGGGCCACCGACGCCAATGCTCCAACGAAAGGACGGTTCTTCATCGGAAGCCTCCTGTCCAGTGATTATTATGTCGTCAGGAAAGGTGGAACGCTACCCAGCCGCTTATCTTCGGTCGGGAAGGGCGAACACGTACAGGGCATTGCCGGTCGCCGGATAATGCAGTTCCGCGGCGACGACGGCCGGCACGCCGCGCGGGCTGCCTCCGCCATTGCTCGTGGTCACTGCCAGATACTGCTTGCCACCAGCCGTGAACGTCAGCGGGAAGCCTTGCACCGCGGCTGGAAGTCGCGTCTCCCACAGAATACGGCCTGTGCCGGCATCGAAGGCGCGGAACATGCGATCCAGGTCGCCTGCGAAGGCCACGCCTCCGGCCGTCGAGACCACGCCGGTAAGGAACGGCGCGCGCTGTTCGTATTTCCAGATCTCGCGCATGGTCCGCACATCGTACGCCGCCAGCTTGCCGACATTTCCGTTGGTCCCCGGCATCTCAAAGAAGCGCCGCAGAGCGCCGTTGCCGCTGCCGCCGCCCGCGATTTTTTCGATCGCCTGCCCATTCATATCGAGGCAGCTCTGGCTCAACGGAATGATCAGCCGGTTCCCCGGCGCATAGTAGGTCATCGACGGCCAGTTCTTGCCCCCCTCGGTCGACGGACATGCCGACACCCACTCGCCAACGCGCTGCTCGACGATATCGTTGCGATAGTGCGGTTCCCCCGTGCGCGGATCGATGGAATCGTACACGTTCTGGAACACCATTTCCTTGTGACCCAGATATTTTCCGGTCTTGCGATCCAGCTTCCACAGAATGCCTACCTTGCCCGCGCTGAAGACGTAGTTCTGGCCCTGATCGTCCACCAGGACACGCTCGAAAACTTCGTCCAGGTCCAGCGTTTCGCCCGGCGCGTGACTGTGATACCAGGCCAGCTTGCCCGTGTCAGCATTCAGCGCCACCGTGGAGTTGGCGTACAGCGTCGCACCATTGCCGGAGCCGCGGCTCACGCGCATCCACGGTTTTGCTTGCGCCGTGCCCCAGTAGGTCAGGTTCAAGTCCGGATCGTAGCTACCGGTGATCCAGGTTTCGGTGCCCGCCCGAAAGGTGTTCGAGAGTCCTCCCCAGGTGTCGCCTCCGGGTTCGCCTTCCAACGCCACGGTTCGAAAGCGCCACGCTTCTTTGCCGGTCTTGGCGTCATACGCGCCAATGAAGCATTTTTCTTCGCGGTACGTCGCGCAGGAGTCGCGGCCGAGTCCCTGAATTAACCGGCCTTTTACCGCGATAGGCCCGCTGGTTTCGGCGTACTCGCCTTTGGAGCGGTCGCCCATGGTGGTGTCCCAAACAACCTTGCCATTGCGGGCGTCGAAGGCCATCAGGTGCGCCTCGGCCGTGGCGACGAAAATCTTGTCATCGTAGATCGCAATGCCGCGCATGGCCGGCGCTGTGGGATTGGAACCGTAGCGATTCTCCCAGATCAGTTCACCAGTCTTGGCGTCGAGAGCCTGCAGCACCATGCCGGCGTTGTTCACGTACAGCACGCCGTTGTGTACAACGGGCGCGGGCTGGTTGCCGTTGCTCGCGCCGTCCTGCATGGCCCAGCTCCACACCAGATGCAGGTCGTTGACGTTCTGCGCGGTGATCTGGCTCAGCGGGCTGTAGTAGGTGGCCTTGTAGTCGCGGCGAAGCATGAGCCAGTCGCCTGGATCGGGATTGCGCAGCATGGCGTCGGTAACCGGGACGTAGTTCTTGACTTCACCCGCCACGGTGATTCCGCGCGGCGCCTGCTTACCCTGGTTTTCCTGCTTGCCTGGTTGAGCAGCGGGAGTCACTGCCGCGCCCGGCTGCAAGTACGCTGCACGCTGTCCCGATGCGACGCCACGAATCGAAAAGTCGGATTCCGCGGTGAGCCTTCGATCGCCCGGCTGTGCGCTGTTGGCGTCGAGGATGAACGCGCCTAGATTGATGTAGGTCTGATCCGGGAGCGACCCGCCCGCGCCAGGGCCACCAGGAGGCATAGTCGCGCGCATGAAACCGATCAAGTCGCCGACGGTCTTGTCACCCCATTGACTCATGAAGTTCGCGCCAGCCAGTTGCGGCCCTTCGCGTCCGGTGAGATCCGGCGCATGGCAGGCGGCGCAGTTGGCTTGATACGCGGCGCGTCCCGCCGACGCTTGGTCGGCAGTGTATCGCCCCGTTTGACGCTGCTGGGTTGCGCGTTGTTGACCGACCAGTTGCGAGACAACCATCACGCCACACGCCGTAGTGACCGCGGTCCCCAGCATTATTCGAGTCTTCAATCCCATGTCTTAACCTCCAGGCTCTTCTCGGGGAGTGCGAACACAAGGTGCCCGTCGCGTTGGGAGATCGTCAGCGCTGGCCTTGTACCGAAACGCCAGGTTTCACCGTCACGGTCACGTCGCTTGACGTAAATAACTGCCCGTCGTTGGCGGTCACGCGGAGCACGTATGTGCCGGGTGCGCTGAAAGTCGCCTGGGACGTTAGAGCGACCGGTTCTCCGTGCAACACAGGACTCGCATCCGGAGTGAAAGTAACCTTGCCCGGACCACGGTATTGAATCCATCTGATTTGGACGCCTATCGGGCGGCGAGGCTGTGCATCGCGATCCGGGTTCGAAGGCGACCGTCGATATGGTTTTGGAAGCCCGTCATCGGTGGCTGTGGCGGTCAACGTCGCTGGATTCGGTAAAGTGACGGTTGGATCGGGGCTGACAGTGAGGGCCGGAGCTTTATTGTTGGGGTCAGGAACGCCGCCGCCCATATTTTCGACAACAACGTCCGGGCTCAGTTCCCATTCCGGCTGGAGCCACCCCTTCGCCTGATCGGTTCGTCCGCGCGAAGTCAGTGTCCAAACCACCTTCTGCTTTTTGTCCCAGTCCTTGGGCACGACTACTCTGAACAGGAATCGCTGGCGTCGCGGGTAGAAATGCGTTGGCTGACCCTTATCGCCAAACACCTCAGCTCCCACGGTGACGGTGTTCTCGGATCCAAGCGGAATGTCGACCTCTTCCTCGTAGTTCCGGTTGAGATAGCCGAACACCAGGCTGTAGGTTCCATCGGGGTTATGCTCCCATCCTTCAAAGACCGGAGCGACGTTCTGACCCCTTGCGAACTGAACCTGAGCGCTTAGACGAGGGCCCGGGACGCTGGCGAGGAGAAAGGCGGCGGACACACCCAAAACAACCCAGAACCCGCGCATGTCTACTCCGACTTCGCGGACAATTTCTTCTTTCGTGCGTCGACTTGCTGTTTGTACTCGTCGTCCGAGAGGTAGTAATAGCTGATCCATGCGCCACCCATCTCGTCGATGGTCCGCTGCCCGTAGGTAATCAGATTGTCCGGATCCGGATTGAACTTGTTCCCGGGCGAATTATCGTACCAGGAAGAAATGTGCAGAATGGTTCCGGCGGGCAGCAGCGGCTGGTCATCTTCCTCGTAGAGATATACGAGGTGCCAGGCAAACTGGTACTTGTTCACGCAGCTCAGCGTCTCCACCTTGTGCCCGCCGGGGTAGATCGCCTCCATGCACGATGCCTTCCCGCGGTTGTGCAGGTGCGGCTGGAACGACAGAAGCCGGGCCGGCTTGGCGAGGGTCTGGTACCCATCAAACCTTACGTTGTCAGTGTTTGGCGGGATGTCGAGATCCTTCGGATCTCCGACTTTCTCAGTCGTCTCGATGTACTTCGGCTTGTAGCCCTTGGGGTAGAGCGTAAGGCCAAGGGCCACGTTCGCGAGGGTCTCCTGGCCCGTCGAGTGGAGATGCAGGTTGAAGTTGATCTTCGTTCCGGCCTTGATCAGGCGACCCGCGCCTTCCGGAAACACGTCGGCATTCTTGCCGAGGGCGTACTCGTTGAGAAACGCTCCCTGGACGTTATCTCCATCATCGGCATCATCCTCGTGCTTCATGGACGTAGTTACATGGTGGACCGACCGAAAACCCTTCATCGTTCTGATCTCGATCCCGCGGATATATCGATCCTCGGTCAAGCCCGAATCCACCAGAACATCTACCCAACGGTCCGCACCCTCGGCGGGCACTGCCATATCTTTCGGAAGTTGCACGATCAGATCCGGCTGCCCCATGTGCCACGTGTTGTTGTCCTCGAACTTACGAGGCGGCGGCATGTCGGCGGCATTTCCCTTCGGCGCGCCGCTGTCGGCCCACTTCACTAGCGTCGCGATCTCCCGGTCCGTCAGCGATACATCGTTCTTGAAATTATGAATGCCCACATTTTTGTCGATATACCAGGGCGGCATCTCCCGCGCGACGACCTTCTGCTTGATCGACTTGGCCCACGGCCGAGCTTCCTCATAGGTCAACAGCGACATCGGGGCGAAGGTGTCGGGCCGGTGGCATGTCTGGCAGCGTTGCTGCAGGATCGGCGCCACATCTTTGGTGAACGTAACCTGTCCCTGGGCAGGCTCCTGCGCGCCAGCCGTTTGGAGGGTCACTAGCGCAGATGTTGTAACGATGACCGCAGACAGGATATGGAATTTGCTCGTGATTTTCACCTGGCCACCTCCTGGACAAGACTTTCCGGCGTCGCGGGCGCCCGCGCCCAGCCACTGCGATGTTAGACACCGGAATTCACGGTGTCAAGCCTGACAGTGCCGCAGGACCTTACCCCGGTTAGCTTTCTTTGCGGGGTCGACGTTTGTTCGGGTAGATAGCCCGAACCACGCTTTTGCTCTTCGTCGCGCCTTTGCCTATCGCCGGACCGGGACGCACAGCACGGGCAACCGCAGCTCTTACGAACGCCCGCATCATGGGTTTTTCCAGATCCGCCTGTTCGGAGATTCTAATGTGACGGATCCATCGGCCGGTCCCCTGGAGCACTCCCTGTGGATCCTGGAGTTCAGCTCCTCGATTGAATCCGAGATTGACCCAACGCGCGTAAACGGCGATATGAACGAACGCATCGCTGGGCCGCCCGGTGAAAGTGTAGCCCGTCGCCACGGCATTATATGCATCGTAGATCAACTCAGTTGCGTCCCGCGCTTCCTGGAGCACCAGGGTTCGCGCCGCCAGCGCGAGTTCTTTGACGCCGGGATCGTATGGCGTCAGGAACTCTAGGTATTCCCGTTTCGGTGGATGAACTCCCGGTGGCATGGTGGGGCTAACACGTGCTTCTACTTACTTCTTTACGAATTTGTGTAACGCCATCGAACTCACGCCAGCCGCGTAGATATCGCCTTTGGCATCGGCGGCGACTCCCTCCGCAAGCGCGATTTGCGGGTTGGGTTCCAGGTCCGGGACAAAAGCTTTGACCGTGCCATCTTTCGCACTGCCAATCCGGATGCCGCGCTTCACGCCTGGGTTGACCTTTTCATCCGATTGCGAGTCAACCGAATATAGCGTATCGTCCTTGGAAATCGAGATTCCGCTCGGCCGGCCGAACTGCTTCCATTGATCGATGAACTTTCCGTCCTGATCGAAGATCTGAATCCGGTTGTTTCCCCGGTCGGCGACGAACAGGCGTCCCTTGGAATCCAGGGCAATGCTGTGCGGCGTGTCGAACTCGCCTGGTCCCGATCCCTTCTTGCCCCAAGCCTTGAGGAACTTCCCATCTTTTGAGAACTTCACGATGCGCGCATTGGTGTCCCCGCCATGTCCATCGGCGACGATGATGTCACCGTTGGCAGCGATGACCACATCGGACGGACCATTGAAGGTATCGGGTCCACTACCGGCGACACCGGCCTTCCCAAGCGTCATGAGGATTTTCCCCTCGGGACTGAACTTGAACACTTGCTGGCCCTTGCCGTCCTTGCCCTGTGCATCGGTAACCCAGATGTTGCCATCGCGATCGATCGCCAGCCCGTGAGCCTGCACGAATCCCGTGCCGAAGCTCTTCAGCAGCTTGCCGGATGGATCGAACTCCAGGATGTTAGGTTCGCTGCGGTGGAACACCCAGATGTTGCCGTGCGCATCCGGGTCGACAGAGATCACCTGTCCCCACTGAATACCCGCGGGAAGGTGCGCCCAGTTCTCGACCGCGCGGTACGGATTCGGGAGGCTATTGGTCGACGCTACATTGGTTTGTGCGAACGCACCGCCTGCTCCGATTACCGTCGCGATTGCTGTCAGAAACCGGAATCTCACTCGATGTGAATGCAACATGATGGAGTCTCCTTGGCCTGTTAACGCCGCGCCGGACACCTTCCGCTCTAATTCGGATGCAGCGTGATCTTCTGGACTCTCCAGTTGCCGATCTCCCCCACGAAGAGCTCGTTCTCGCTACGGCAGCTGATCGCATTGACGGTGCCGAATTCCTTCGGCAGCTTTCCGGCTTTGCCAAACTTACCGACGATCTTCCCGCTCAAGTCCATCTTGTAGATCTCGCCGTCGACGTCGATATTCTCAGGAGGGTTCGAACTGGAGCTGTAAAGGTATTGGCGGGGTCCGGGCGTGATACAAAGCGCCGCGGGAGTACCGACATTGACGATTTGCGTCTTGAACGTTCCCTCGCCGTCGAAGACCTGAATTCTTTTGTTCCCACTATCGGCAACGTACACATTGCCCTGCGCATCGATGGCAATTCCGTGGGCAATGTTGAACTGCCCGTTCTCCGTTCCTCTTGAGCCCCAGGATTTGATGAACTTGCCGTTCTTATCAAATTTCGCCACCCGGGAATTACCGAAGCCATCGGCAATATAGATGTTGCCGGCAGCATCCCACGCCACATCCGTCGGGCGCTGAAAGACGTCGCTCTGCTGACCGGCGCCGGGAGGTCCGCCGCGACCCCCGCGTCCTGCAGGAGGAGCAGGAGCTGCTGGGGCGCCAGCGGCGGCATTGGCTCCCGGACCGCGTCCAGCGGGAGCAGGGGCTGCCGGCAGACGCTCTGACTCGGATTTTCTGCCGAGCAACAGTTGAATTTGCCCGTTCGGATCAAACTTGATGACCATGCTGGACATCTGATCCACTACCCAGATGTTGTCCTGAGGATCGATCCGCACCTGCTGAGCGACCAGGAATCCGTAGGAATCCTGTCCGATCTCGCGGACAAATTTCCCGGTCTTATCGAACTGCAATAGCCGCGAGCCTCCATGGGCGAACGGGCGCGCCGTACCGATCGAAATGGTCGGATGCCCGGTGCGCGTGTAGACGAAAATATCGCCCTTGGAGTTGGTTGCAACACCGGCTGCTTCGCCCATATGGATGTTCGCCGGAAACTTTAGCGGTTCGGCAGCGGAATCAAAGGCGATTTCAGGCACAGGCGACTGGGCGACTGCGGAGATCGCGGAAAGGAGAGCGGCAGCGAATACAACGTGCAGATTTTGTCTCATGAGCTCTCCTATCTCGACGCCGAAACTTTCGCGGACTGCGGTTTCAAGATCAGTTTCTGTACTCGCCAGGACTCGATCTCCGCAACGACGATCTCGTTCGGGTTGCGGCAATCCATCATGTGAACCACCTGGAAGCCTCCAAATTCCTTGCTGGCATGGCCGAATCTACCGAGGATGGTCCCGTCCAATTCCATCTTGTAGATCTCGCCGGTAATGTCCCACGAGCCCGGAGTGTTGCCGTTGGGGTTGGAGTTGGAGGTGAACAGATACTGGTGCGGCCCCGGCGAAATACAGACAGTCCAGGAATCGCCAATATTGTCGTAGATTGCCTTGGGTCCCAGGTTATTATCGAACACCTGCATCCGGTGGTTGGCGCGGTCCGCCACGTATACGTTGCCTTGCGCGTCGACCGCGATCCCGTGCGGCGTGTTGAACTGGTTAGGTTCCGAACCGGGTCTCTCACTTCCTATCTGCTTGAGGAACCTTCCGTTCTTGTCGTACTTCACCACTCGATGATTGATGTACCCGTCCGAGACGAAAATGTTTCCCTGCGCGTCCCAAGCTACGTCCGTCGGGCGCCCGAGTATGTACTTCTCGGCAGGCACCCCGGGTGCGGGCGATTGCGCTACCAGGCCCGCGACCGCATCTGGTCTGTGGCCCAGCACCATGACGATCCGTCCAGCGGGATTGAACTTAAGGACCATGTTCGTTCCTTCATCAACGGCCCAGATGTTGTCCTCCGGATCGACCCGCACGGAGTGCGCGAACTCGAAGCCGTAGTTTCCCTCGCCGATCTCGCGGACGTATTTTCCGTTTTGATCAAACTCAAACAAGCGCGTGTTTGCGCTGCGCGTATAGACAAACAGATGTCCCCTAGAATTGGTCGCCACGCCCATGGCCTCGCCCAGATACAGGCCAGGCGGGAGCTTCAGGAAATTGGGCACCGACTCGTAGGGGATTTCGGGTACGTTTTGCGCTTTAGCTTTGGTCTGCGCGAAGGCGGAAATAACAAAGAACATCGCGACTGCAAAGAACGTCAGAAATTGCTTCATTGGAGCCCTCCTCGCGCCGGCCGACTTTGTGGGGCGAATAGCCAAACACGACTCATCAATCTATCACACAGTTTCAATGCAATTGGTGGCGCAATGTTCGATCTGCTTCTCGAGACAGCACTACAGTTGTCGCGGAATCCGCTGATCAGCGGAAGGGAACCTGTACGAGAGTTCGGCCTTCGACACGCTTGCCATTACGCATTGCGGGCTTGAACTGCCACGCTGCCGCCACTTCGCGGACAGCGATATCCAGATCGAACGCAGTCGGCCCTGTGAGCTGAACATCCTTAACCTTGCCTTGTAGATCAACCGTCACGACCGCGAAAACCTTCCCGTGAAATCCGGCATAGCGCGCTGCAGGCGTGTATTCCACGGGATCGATACGTACTGCGCGTGGCCCAGTCTCTTCAATGGATTTCCGACGGGTGCTTCGCGGGCGTTCCGCATTCATCGGCGAGGGGACACTCTCCAATCGCCCGATTGCGCCGGGTCTGATTGGATTGCTAAAGGCCACAGCGGACGGCAGCCTTCCAAGCCACTTCGCCAGGGGCTTCCGAAGACCAAAGGTCCCGAAAATACATACCAGGACGCTCAAGGACACAAGGGTGCCACGACGAAACTCGAGAGTACGCTCCGCGAGAATGCCGAGCTTACTGCGCAGACTACACAGGGCCAAACTAAAGCGCGATCGCGCCGCTCGGACGCGGTTTGAGACGATTTCAAAATGCGATGGGAGCGCGCGCGTGGCTTTCACCGCAAACCGTGCCATTGCGCCGAACGTATTGCCGATCCGGCGCCAAATCGATCTAAAAGGCGATGCGGCGGACTGGTTAGCGTTCAGTCCTGTGAGCGACCCCTTGAGAACAAGATGCATTAACGCGTCTGTGTCTGTGGATAGCGGTGAGTTCGATATATTTGCTGGAGCCGGTCCGTCAGCCTGATTGAATCCCGCCGGCACCAAGCCATGGCGCACCAAGAAAGCTGTGTCCAACCGTACGGGGTCGTCCTTTTCGACCTTTTGTGCCCACTCGTGCAGACTCCACTCAAGGCGTAGATTCCTGCTTACGGCGTCAAGCATGTCGAGCGTCGTTATCTTGGTCCCCACCGCAAATGCTGTTAGCAGCAAGTTGTCGCATATCGTATTGATGACGCGCGGTATCCCGTTCGAGCGCACGTGAATCTCCGCCAAAACGTTCGGGGGGAAAACGGTCTGCTCCGGCATTCCGGCCCAATTAAGCCGCGCGGAGATGTAGTTGTATGTTTCCGACTCGGTGAATGGATGCAGGCAGCACCTATACGCAATCCGTTGTTTTAGAGGCCGTAATACCGATGTGTCCAGCTTGGATTCAAACTCGGGCTGGCCCGCCAGCACGATTTGCAACAGCCTGCCGCGCCGGTCTTCAAGGTTCCCGAGCAGCCGGATCTCTTCAAACACATCCGAGCCGAGATTCTGAGCCTCGTCCACGATGAGAACCGTGGTCCCGCCGAAGCGAGCTGTGTCAAGAAGCAATCCGCGAAGCTCGCGCAAAAGCTCCATCTTCGATTTCGGGTCGCATTGCAGATATAGATTGGAGCCGATCAATTCCCATAGTTGATTGGCGTCGATGCGCGAATTGAAAAAGAATAGGCAGTCGATGTGCCGCGTTTGCAAGAAATCCCGGAGGCAATTGAGCAGGGTAGTCTTGCCGGTTCCGGGCTCGCCGGTGAGCGCGATCAACCCCTTTCGAAACTGCACACCATAGATCAGGCGCGCCAGCGCTTCATCGTGTTGCCTGCTCCGACAAACTAATGCCGGATCGGGACCAACACTGAAGGGTTCCTCCCGAAAGCCCCAGAACGCGCTGTACATAAAGGGGTGAACCTTCTGTCCCCGCACCGCCGCGGATGCGCGAGCACCTCAACGAATCTTACGGGTGTGAAACCATTGCAAGCCTTTCGCCGCTCAGGAGAGATGCTACTTGGCTCCCGGCAGTCCGTAACTGCGTCGTCACCAGATTGATAACATTCAGCCGGTCCGGGAGCAGAGTTTCGCGTTGCGAAAGCGCATCGGGCCGTGCCGCCCATATCTGTGCATGCCAGTTCCACGCGAGAGAATCCGTCTTCTCTTTTCTGGCTGATCACTGCAGGGCAGCAAAGGCGCATGGTCGATCAGGCGACTACATCCGCTTCAAACCTTCGAATTTCCGGTGCTCGCCTTCCGCCCCGTGGCAGATCGCGCACGACTCGGCACCCTTCACATCGAAGTCTGATACCTGGGCGTAAGTCAGCCCATGATCTTTCCAGGTGATGGTTCGGAAACCCTGCTCCGACGAGACGTAGAAGGTTACCCCCCGGATTGATAGCTTTCGCCCAGCATGGCCAACGGCATGATGGCCGTCTGCCGACGCTCGAGGACACGGTGGAGTTCTTCAATACGACTCGAGTTTACAAACTGTTTACAACATTGCGGGAATTATGGCGAGCCAAAGTTGGTCCCCAAGGAAGAGCACGCTCGTGTAAAGCATGCTGACGAACTATAACGTTCATCTTTTGAAAATAGGAGTATGCAGGTGAAAACAGAAAATAATTCATTTGACGAGTCTTCAGACACGCGGACTGTGAAAGATGATGTGCAAGCAAACTGGGAACGCGTCGTCCGAAGACGCTCGTTTCTGCACGGCATCGGTGCGGCAGGCGCGATCGCGGGCGCCGCTGCGCTACCTGCCGGCACGCTGTTCGCCCAGGACAATCGCCTCTCCAAGGGCGATGCCGCCATTCTGCGGTTGGCTGCGGCGATCGAGTTTATCGAGGCTGATCTATGGCAGCAATACAACGAACTGGGTGGACAGGTCGACAACAACGACAATCCTAATCCTGGAAACCCGGCCTACATCGCCGCACTCCAAAATCTCGATGGCGACATGCCGCAGTACATTTCCGACAATACCGATGACGAGATTAGCCATCGGAAATTCCTCAACGCTTACCTGACGTCAAAAGGCGCGCAACCCGTCGACTTCACGAAGTTTGAGACTCTTCAGCCGAGTAAAGCCGCCGGAGCTCTCGGCAACGGCCGGCTAACCAACCTGCAGATGCTCACCGTGGATACTAGCTGGTATTTCCGGTACCGCAGCACGCAGAATCCCGACCTGGGCGCCAAGTTCCCCCAACTCCTCAACATCGTCAAACAGACTGCCATACCTTTGCACAACAGCTACGCGCCATCCACCATCCAGGCGATTGCAAACATTGCGGGCATTCACTTTGCATTCATCGAGCAGGGCGGATCCAGCCTCTACCCGATTCTGGCTTTGAAGGCGACCAGCCTGGAAGTTCTGCGAATCCTGATTAGCATCGGCGGAGTAGAGATCGATCATTTCTCACTCTGGCACGACAAGATGGGCAACGCGGTTGCACCTCCGGTGGCGCCTTTGGTCGACCCGGTCACCGGACTGACGTTCCCGAATTTTAACGATCCCGCCAGCCAGCACAACACGATGCTTTCGCCTGCCGATCAACAGGCCGGCAGTCAGATGTTTCAGACCAACCTGATCCAGCCCGAGCCATGCCAGTTCATTAGTCCGGATCTGCCTCCTTGCTCGATCATCCGGCCAACGTTATCGCCGAACGGAGGTCCCATGGCCACAGTCCAGGCGTTTATCGCTGACGGCCTGTTCATCGGCCAAAACCCGGCGTTCCTCGAGCAGCTCATGGACTTGGCGTCCGAAGCTGAGGCGGCACGCCGCGAAGCTCAGAACTAGCCGCCCAATGAACCGTGGGGCGGCGGCCGGCGCAAATTATCGTGTGTGCTGCTGCTTCAGGCATCCAGCTTCACGTCGCCGTCTGCGTGCCCCACGCACGTCAGGACAAATCCTTGCGCTCTCGAATCCGGATCGAGTCCGTCTTCCGTATCCATTCGCACATTCCCTGCGAGCAGCTTCGTTTTGCATGTTCCACACTGCCCCTGTCTGCAGGACGAAGGGATGCCGACTCCGTGCTCTTCAGCTGCCTCCAACACCGTCTGGCCATTGCGGACCAAGCATGTCTTACCTGATCGGACGAATTCGGCCAGCGCACCCGGTTCGGCTGCTACCGAATCCGCTTGAGCACTCTTCGGAGCGGAGCTGCCGAAGCTCTCCTGCATGATGCGTTCCTGTTTCACTCCCAAGCCAGTCAAAATGGCGCGACTCGCTTCCATGAACGCAGGCGGCCCGCAAAGAAAGAAGTCCGGTAACGCAGGCTGCTGGACCGTGTCTGCAATGAATTCACGGCTGACATGCCCTCGTGGTCCGGACCACTCCGGGTGCGGTTGCGATAGCAGAACACGATACTGAAAGTTCTTCAAGCGCGCCCGTAATTCTTCCAACTCGCCTTGGAAGATGATGTCGTTGCTGGTGCGCACGCAGTACAGCAAAGTCACGTTTGTTTCCAGGCAAAGATCATCCATATACCGGAGCATCGCCATCATTGGTGTGATCCCGCTTCCGGCCGCGAGCAGAACAACGTTCTGGTGCTTGCGCTCATCAAAGCAGAACTGCCCAAAGGCGCCATTGGCCTCGACCGTCATACCAATGGACGCGCGATCGTTCAAAAATACCGACACGCTCCCCTGATTTACGCGTTTCGTTGTGATCTCGACGTAACCCGACCTTGCCGGAGAAGAACAGATCGAGTACGACCTAACGACTTTCTTCCCATCGAAGAGAAAAGAAAACGTAAGAAACTGGCCGGGACGCGCATTGAGCTTGCGGTCATGGGGGACAATAAACCGCAGGGTCTTGGAGTCCGGGGTCTGCGCGGTAATGCTAGCCAGCCGCAGGATCAACGGCCCGCTAGGGGATGAAGCCGCCGTGGAGACAGCCCCGGTTGGTGCCTGTACTGTTCTGGCGGGGCGCCGGATAATCAGGGTCAGCATGCCCAAGCACACCAATGAGATGAAGCCGATCATCTTGCTGTCATACCGGCTGCGCGGCACCGGTTGATCCGGAGCAGAGACTTGCGTCACCATGCTCTGGCCGGCGGATGAAGCCGCGGTCGCTTGAGCCTTCCTTTCATCGACGGCATCAGGCGTTTGAGTCGCCGATAAGTAAGCGATGATTTGTTGGTCTTCACCGGGCTGGATGGCTCCCGCGCTGCCCGCAGCATAACCGACCATGCGGGTGACCGTGGCGCTCCACTCCTCGGACGTCTGCGCGGTTTTATAGACACGATCCAGACTATGGCAACGCCCGCACCGCTGATCGACGAGGGCTCTGGCAACTTCCAGGCCTGCCGCAGTCGTTGACCCTTTCGGGGCCATCTGAGACGCCAGGTAGGAAACGATGATTCGGGAATCTGCTTCCGAGATCCCTGAATCCGGCAGGGCTTTCATGCGGTTCACGGTCGCGAGCCAACCCCGTGCATCCTTCCGCGCCCCGACGATGCGGTCCAGATTGTGGCACTTGGAGCATCGTTTCTCCATTGTTGCGGCCGCCATGTTGATATCGATCGCGGCGGGCGGCAGATCGATGGCCTCGAGTGAAACGGTTTGCATCCTGGACTGGTGAACCAGAGATGGACCCGCGGTAATGCCGATAAGAACGAACGACAGAACGAAGATCACCAATCCGATCGGCATCAGCAGAGAATGGTAACTCCTGTAATAACGGGCGATCAGAACCTTCACGAAAAGAAGAGGGCTGAGGACCATCGCCAGGGTTAGGTGAATAACGGCGCCCGCCGAAGCGCCTCCGCCCACATCAAGCCGGGCGATCATGAAATATCCCATCACGCAAAATAAAGCGATGAACAGATAGCCGCCGATCCGATGAGCGGCGATTAAGCGGGTGCTTGCTTTTGAGTCCCTCACGCGGCCGGAGGCCTGGAGGATAAGCCAGACGTTTATCGCGCCAATGAGAACGAACGTTATGCCTAGCCAGACGCTTGTTGAACTATTGAGCATGTTTTGAACGGAGCATCGACAACACCCTCCTGGGTTCGCCGAGATCACTCCACCCGAGACCACGGGCGCGGATTACGACGAGGTCGGAGGGACGCGCAGACAACACGTCATCGGAAAAGTTCGTGGCCGGTACTTTGAGATAAAGTTCACGCAGCGCCTCATGTTCCGCTCCGGCAGTCGTGGTCGCCCACATGGATTCAAAACCTGTTAGGAGATTGGGAAGTGCATGCCGGATCATCTCTATGAAGGCACCCACGGCGCCCACCATTACAAAGCTGTTCCAAAGGCAGCCACGGCGCATCAAGCAAGAGGCGATCCGTCGGGACGGTTTTTCCCAGAAACGGCTGACTTCAGAGATAAGGTTGCCTGACTCACTTGCAAGAGGAGAGCCCGGTTCGATCCATCCGTAAGCTTCCTCCGGAGCTTCTGGCTCAATGCCAAGCAGGATCACACGCTCTGGATGCGACTTCGCTTGAGTAAAAGCAAAATCAATGTGCATGATGAGGGCATCATTATTTGCGAAATGATGGTCGGATGGAAAAAAGGCCACAAGCCCGTGTGGATCCATTTGCCGTATACGCGTCAAGCTGTAGGCGATAGCTGGAGCGGTTCCGTGATTATGCGGCTGGATGAGCAGGCACGACGGAGGCACTCCGGTAATCTGACCGGCATAATAACGCTCATGCGTTCGCGTCATGACCAGGAGTGTCTGTTGCCCGAGTATCATCCGGCCGACCCGGCGCCGAGTCTGCTTCAGGAGCGTTTCGCCGCCGGTCAGTGCGCAGAACTGTTTGGGCCGGTCGTCACCGGTGATTCTCCGGGTCAAGGGAAGGAGTCGCTTGCCATCCCCACCGGCTAAAATTACTCCCCAGCGCTGGCGACAAGTGCTTTTCGAATTGCAGGGACTGCGCAGATTAGCAGCGTTCACGGATTTCCTCCTGTGCGGCGAACAGATCGGTGCGACTGTAGAGCGTGGAAGGCTGCACTGGTCAAGGAGTTGACAGACTCTTGAGGTACGAGATGATAGCCACGCGCTCCTCTTGCTTGGGAACTCGAAAGGACATATCGTTATCCGGCACGACGGACTCCGTATCAGTCAGCCACTTGTCAAGGTTGGCCTCGTCCCATGTATGTTTTGCGTTTTTTAGCGCGTCCGAATATTGGAAGGTTTTGACGCTGCCCGCCGCCCTTCCCACCACACCCCTAAGGCGGGGACCTTCATGATCGGCGTCGAGGGCATGGCACCCGGAGCAACGTCTCTGAAAGAGGGCCTGCCCATCTTCCACACCCTGCGCTTCGGCTTCGGGAGGGAGAACCGCCCACGACAACACAAGCGCCAGGACAGCCAGAGCCATGCTTGCTGGGTGCAAAGCGTTAAATGTCCTGACAACCCGTTCTCGTTTATCGATCATTGTGCCCCCTGGTCCTGGTTGCTGTTAGGTTCGCCGTTACGCCGCGTTGATCAGCAACTCGTCGAAGTCGTCCCTGTGATCGCCCTGGCTGCGGTCCACGATTTCCTGGCACTCGATGCAGAACGCCGTCCATGGCACTGCCGCCAGGCGTTTGGGGCTGATGTCCTCTTCACAATGCAGGCACACGGCAAAGCTGCCCTCTTCGATGCGCCGCAGCGCTGCGCGGACGCTCCGTAACAGATTGGAATCGCGGTCCAGATTATGGATCGCCAGTTCGCGTTCAGCAGCGTACTGCACTTCGTCGAACGCGTCAGGGCTCTTTTCGATAGCGATACCATCGCGATTGCGTACCACTTGGGCCAGCTCTGCCTGCTTGGTCTTTAGTACGTTTCTGTATTTGCTCAACTCACTCTTTTTCATTTCTGCCTTCTCCTGTCTCTTCCGGTCGCGGTGTGACTTCACCATGAAGACTTCCGTGGTCGCGAAAACATTCCCGTCGTGGTTACTTCGCAGGCAACCTGGACCCGGAAAACCGAAGGCGTCGACGCTCGGCTTGCGTCCATTCGATGACCCGAACGGAATCGTCAGTCGACAGTTTCACCTCCGGGTAAAACACAAGATAACGGTGGAGCGGCATTTCGCGGTTTTCAATCACCGTCGCGATTGCCGTCAGAAGCAACCGCTGCTTGGTGGCGTCGAGACTCTCCCAGCGCGATAAATTCAGGTGCTCGCGGCCGCGCTTCACGTCATTCTCGATAAGCCAGGAAACAGGGGCCACATGGCTGTACCACGGCCAACGCGTTTTTTCCGAATGGCAGTTGATGCAGGCGCGAGCAAATACGTCGGCTACCGATGGGGGAATGTCCGCGCCCAGGAGCAGTGGCGCGCCGGCCCGATCCAGTGCTTCGTGGGGGAGACGATGCACAAGTACGGATGCAAGAAGCCACGCCAGAAGCAAACTGGAAACGGTAAATCTCGCACCCACACCACGCTTCAAGCGGGTCGGCCCAGGGAAGCTATGGTTTGTGACTGTCTTGCTCACGCCTTGCTAGACATGCAAGGCTGCAAATGTATTCCCGGTTTCAGTGCCCCCGCAATGCTCGCGCGAACTCAAGGAGTTCAGCGTTATTCAGATCGGACACCACCCAGTAAGTCGTCTCCGCGCCGTTCCAGTGAAGGATCTGGTAACCTTGCGCGTCCTCTTCCCTGATGGTGTCATCGGCTGAGCCATGATTCGGCCATAGGAATACATTGATGTTGTGCATGCGGCGCTGGTAGACGAGCACAGCGACAGGCTGCTTATCGACATAATCGAGTCTCCCGCCGACTAGAGTCCAACCCAGCTCCGACAAGTCCGGTACGGGTGGCGAGAAATCCAGCTTGCCCTGAAACCATGGCTTCACGGTATGCCGGTCCGATGAAGGCACATCGATCAGATGGCCGGGCTGGAGCGAGCGGATATGACCGGCGAGCACCGCGCTAGCGATGACCTGCTCATGGGACGAGCGCACACTATTTATTACGAGTAATACTCCGATTGTCGCCACAATTACAAGGGCGGCCGCTGCCGGAAACCATCGGAACGATCCAAGGCGAAGCGATTCGAGCCACGAAGAACGCTGGGACCGCGCTTCCTCTTTAGCGGCCTGGCGTACTGCCGCTTCAATACGCTTTGAAAAATCCGCCGAAGGATACGCGTACAAGTCGGGGTCGCGCAAAGCCGAACGCAAGGCAAGCTGCTCGTCCTGAGCCTGTCGGCAATCCCTACACTCAGTAAGATGCTTCTGGATACGGAGGCTCTCGGCGATATCTAATTCGTCGTCGAGATAAGCGGGCAGATAGATACGCGAGTCATCGCAGTTCATCTTAGGCCGGCTCCTCCTTCGCGCTTTACGGGGTGCGGGGTTGCGAGGATGCGCCTCAACCAATCGCGGCCTCGTGACAGCCGCGACATAACCGTGCCGATGGGAACCCCAGTTGTCGCGGAGATTTCCTTGTAAGAGAGGTCTTCCATCTCACGTAAAATAACAGCCTGACGAAAGTCCGAAGGCAATTGCTCTAAGGCTTGCCTCACTTGTTCGCGATCGCAAGATATTAGCAGACCCTCTTCCGGGTCAGGCGAACGCTCAATCGGATCCTCAAGCGCTTCCTCGAAGCCGATGGTGGCCCCTGCATTCCGGTTTCGCTTTAGCCAGGTCATAGAAGTGTTGCGCACAATCGTAAGCAACCACGGCTTGGCGTCCTCACCTCGGAAGCTCTCAAAGGCTGAGAATGCCCGCAGAAACGCCTCCTGAACGATATCTTCCGCATCCTCATGGCTCCGCGTTAACCATCTGGCGAGGTTGTACGCCGATTTGAGATGAGGCGAAATCTGTTCCTCGAAACGGCGTAGTTTCTCGTTTGACGTCAAGCAGCGCCGCCTACTTCATAGACTTCTATTGCTGTCATTATATTCCCCAAATGTAAAACAAAGCGGGGACGGGCAGTCTGGTCGGTCTAACTGCCTGATGCACAAGGGAAGCTCGGACTCGGTCCGCGCGCAAGACGACGTCCGGATGGATGCTTGGCTCGCGTGGCGAGAAAAAGTGGGCGTGGCAGATAATCCACGCCCACGAGGGAAGAAAAAGCGTCTGTCGACGAGAAACGTTCTTGCATCTGTCCAGACCTGCGGTGCCGCGCAGATATTCCCGACGGCCAGCCTTGCGCCGAACCCAGGAATATTTCGACGAGTCTTGAGGTCTCTCCATTGAAGCGGCGCGGTTCTAGAACGGACCCCGCTGATACTTTTCGCACTTACAAGGAGATAACCCGCCAATGACAAAACTCTTAACGATGGTAACGGTGCTGTGCACAACTCTTGCGGCGCAAAGCCAGCCGGTCAATCAAGTATTGCAGTGGAACAAAACCCTGCTCGCGATCGTTCGAACGCCAGGAGCACAGCCGGCCACCATCCACCCTACCCGAAGCTTCGCGATTATGCACGCCGCGATCTATGATGCTGTCAACGCGATCGAAGGCAGCCACACGCCTTATCTGATCCAGCTTACGGGAGTTTCCCCAATAGCTTCGCAAGAGGCGGCAGCGTCGGCAGCCGCACATGAGGTCCTTTCAATTCTGTATCCGAATTTCCAGGCAACACTCGACGCGCAATTTCAGCAGTCCTTGACACAGATCTCGGGAGGAGACAAGGCAGCCGGAGTCAGTGTCGGTCAGACTGTTGCGGACCGCATCCTGGCGCTACGTAGCAATGACGGATCGAGTGCTCAACCGCCGCTGTTTGTCTTCGGAAACGCGCCGGGCGATTACCAGTCAACACCGCCTAATTTCCCGGCGCACCCTCAATTCACTCACTGGTCCCAAGTTGTGCCATTTGCGTTGCAGCAAGCGAATCAGTTTCGTCCTGGCCCTCCGCCCTCGTTAACCAGCGACACGTACAGCGATGTTTTCAATGAAGTGAAAGCATTAGGGATCGCAAACAGCAATACCGCCTCCGCCGACCAGGCGCTGATTGGCCGCTTTTGGAATGGGGCCGTTCAGAACTACTGGAATGAGATTACCCAGACGGCAGCCGAAAACCGTAACCTGACAACGGCGCAGAACGCGCGCCTTTTTGCCGTGCTTAACCTGGCACTGGCCGACAGCGTGATTGCCTTCTACGATGCCAAATATACGTATAACTTCTGGCGCCCCGTGACTGCCATTCGGGCTGCCGATACCGACAATAACTCCGCGACATTGGCTGATCCGAACTGGCTTCCGGAGGTCGGGAACACCACGCCAGACCCTTCCTATCCGGGAGCGCACGCGGTGATCAGCGGCGCCGCGGCCACTGTGCTGAATTCCTTTTTCCGGAGTCATCGCACCGACTTTAAGGTCACCTCCGAAGTCATGCCTGGTGTAGAACGCTCCTTCAAGACGTTCTCGGCCGCTGCAACCGAGGCTACGCTCAGCCGAATCTTCGCCGGGGTGCATTTCCGCTCCGACCTCACCATCGGCCAGCAGCTAGGTCGCGAAGTGGCGCACTTCGTCATTGATAATTTCTTGACTCGCCTGGACCAAGACGCTGAATCCGACGACAACTGACCGGAAATCCGTTGTGCGATTCACGCTTCCATGAGCGGCAAACCGGGCAGCACCTTTTCGAGCGTGATAGGAAAATCGCGCACGCGCACGCCGGTGGCATTGAACACCGCATTGGTCACGGCCGCTGCGGAGCCGCAGACGCCCAGCTCACCGATGCCCTTGACGCCAAGAACGTTGGCTTTGTCGTCGAAGCCGTCCAGCAATACGGCGTCGAGCTCAGGTATGTCGGCGTGCACCGGTACCAGGTATTCAGCGAGATCACGATTCACGAACGCGCCGGAGCGCGTGTCGACGACGGCCTGTTCGTGCAAGGCATAGCTCACCCCGAAGGTCATGCCGCCGATCAACTGGGAGCGCGCGGTCTTGGGATTCAGAAAGCGGCCCGCCGCAAAGACACCCAGCATGCGCCGGAGACGAATCTCGGCCGTATCGACGTCGACGCCGACCTCGGCGAAATGGGCCCCGTAGGTGTTTAGCGAATAGGCTCTGTAGTTCGGGTCCTTCTCCATGCTGACGATTTCACCCTCCGCCTCCAAGCCCTCGGGATGATTGCGCGCGACGATCTCAGACAGCGCCTCGGATTTGTCACGTGCGGAGGCGAGCAGCTTCTCTCGCAGGGCTTCGCACGCGCGATAGACTGCTGTACTCGAGTTGGCGGCGCCCCAGGATCCGCCTGAACCCCAACTGACCGGAAAATCGGACCGCCCGATCTCGACCCGCACGCGATCGATCGGCAGCCCGAGCCGTTCGGCCGCGACCTGCGCCAGAATCGTGTAGGTGCCGCCACCGATGTCGGTCATATCCGATTGGACCACCGCGGTCCCGTCCGGACACATCCGAACCCTCGCCTTGGCCGGTCCTTGGAAGTGCATCCGGATCGCGGCTGCCATCCCGTAGCCGACCAGCCACCGGCCCTTGCGCAGGCTGGCAGGTTGTGCGGGGCGTTGATCCCATCCGAACCGCCGTGCGCCTTCGCGCATGCACTCGACCAGACGGCGATCGCTGAACGGTATGCCGGTCTCGGGATGGACCTTGGGCTCGTTCCTGATCCGCAGCTCGATGGGATCCATCGCGAGCGCATAGGCGAGCTCATCCATCGCCGATTCCACTGCCAGAAGACCAGGTGCCTCGCCCGGCGCGCGGACGTCTTCCCCCCGCGGAAGATCGAGCGGCGTGAGCCGGTGACTGGTCCACCGGTTGGGAGCCGCGTAGAGGGCGCGAGTCGTGGCGGCGGTCTGCTCGGCGTACTCCTCGTGCGGGCTCGTATACATGTTGACCTCGTGTGCGATCGCGACCAGCCGCCCGTCCTTCCCGGCTCCCAGACGAACCCGCTGGCTCGTCGTTGGGCGCAAGCCCATGAGATGGAAGATCTGCTGCCGGGTCAGCACGACCTTGACGGGCTCGTTCAATTGGCGCGCGGCTAGCGCAGCCAGGATCGTTTCAGAATGGATGCCCAGCTTGGACCCGAATCCCCCGCCGACATACGGGGTGACCACAAGGATCCGCTCTGGATCGATCCGCAGCGTGTTGGCGACCGACGCACGGGCGGAATCGACGATCTGGGCGCTGACGTAGAGGATCAGGTCATCGCCGCGCGGTACAGCCAGACACGCATTCGGTTCCATCGGGTGCGAGAACTGATAAGGCGTCGTGTAGCGCTGATCGACTTTGACCGCGGCGCTGTTGAATCCGGAGTCGAAATCGCCCACCGACGTTTCGGCCTCCATCCTGCCATTCACCACTTTCGGCACGTACGACTGGTCCTGGCGCGTCGCGAAGTCGTAGTTTCCCGGCTCGACGGCGTATTCGATGTCGATCAGACTTGCTGCGGCCCGCGCCTGTTCGAAAGTCCCGGCGACCACCAGAGCCACAGGCTCGCCGTAATGGCGAATCTCGGGGTTGGTCAGCACCGGCTGGGCGCGCCAGTATAGCGAGGGGATGGACTCGTCGGGCGCTCCTTGAGCCGGCGCATTGCGATAGGTCATCACCTTCCGCACGCCCGGCGAGTGCTCCGCACGGGACGCGTCGATCAGAGTGATGCGTCCGCGGCCGATCGTCGCACCGAGGATGAAACCGTAGAGAGGTTGGCCCGCCTCCCAATGCTCGTGGGCGTAGGTGGCTTGGCCGGTGACCTTGAACGGGCCGTCGACGCGGCTGATAGCTTGTCCAATCATTAGGCCTCCTCATCCCACCTGTGCAACTTGAGCCAAGGTGCGGCAGAGCGTGCGCTTGGCCAGCTCGATCTTGAAGTCGTTCTGCCCCCGGCCTATAGCGTGCGTCATGGCCGCCTCGGCGGCGTCGCGATACGTAGCCATGGTGGCGGGACGTCCCATCAGCGCGGCCTCTGCCTCCACCGAACGCCAGGGCTTGGGCGCCACACCGCCGAACCCAACCCGCGCTGAAGTGATCGTGCCCCCATCCGTCGCGACGATGGCTGCCACCGAGACCAGGGCGAACGCGTACGATGCCCGGTCGCGTACCTTGCGGTAGACCTGCCGGCCGGGCGGCGGGGGAGGCAGGACCACGCCGGTGATCATCTCGTTTGGCCCGAGAACGGTCTCGATGTGCGGAGTATCGCCGGGCAGGCGGTAGAAGTCCGCGATGGCAACGCGGCGGGCGGCCTGGTTGGCGCCGAGCAGCTCGATTTGCGCGTCCAGGACCGTCATCGCGACAGCCATATCCGAGGGATGAGTAGCGATGCAGGCGTCGCTCCCGCCCAGGATCGCGTGGCTCCGATTGAGGCCGCCGATAGCCGAGCAGCCCGAGCCTGGATTCCGTTTGTTGCAGGCAGAGGCCGTGTCGTAGAAGTATGGGCAGCGGGTGCGCTGCAACAGGTTCCCGCCGACTGACGCCTTATTGCGCAACTGGCCCGACGCGCCCGCGACCAGCGCTTGGGAGAGGAGCGGGTAGCGGGTGCGCACGCGGCGATCGGCTGCGGTATCGGAGTTTGAAGCCTGGGCGCCGATTCGCAGTCCGCCGTCCGGCAGCTCTTCAATATCCTTAAAAGCCAGCCGGCTGATGTCGACCAGGTGTGTCGGCTGCTCGATCTCAAGCTTCATCAGATCGAGCAGATTGGTGCCGCCGCTGATGAACTTCGCGCCGGCTGTGGACATCGCGGCGATCGCGGCCCGTGCGTCCGTCGCACGCTCGTAGATGAAAGGCCTCATCTGCGAGCTCCTTCTGCGACATCGCGAATAGCCGCGACGATGTTCGGATAGGCAGCGCATCGACAGATATTGCCGCTCATCCGCTCGCGGATTTCCTCCGCGGTCAACTCGATCTGCTGGGATGCTACGTCCGCGGTGACGTGGCTTGGCCAACCAGCCTTCACTTCGGCGAGCATACCGACGGCCGAGCAGATCTGGCCGGAAGTACAATACCCGCACTGGAAGCCGTCGCGCTCAACGAACGCCGCCTGTAAGGGGTGGAGCGCTTGCGGCGATCCAAGCCCCTCGACGGTTACGATTTCGTCACCTTCGTGCATGACCGCGAGCGTAAGGCAGGAGTTGATCCTGCGGCCGTTGAGCAGCACCGTACAAGCGCCGCATTGACCGTGATCGCAGCCTTTCTTTGTGCCTGTCAGGTGCAGGTGTTCACGGAGAGCGTCCAGCAGGGACGTGCGTGGATCGAGTACCAGGTTCGACGGTCGCCCGTTAACCTTGAGTTCTATCGTGTGCTTTGCTATATCGACATCAACGAGTTGCATAAGAAATCTCCCCTGGCGCAAAAGATCGGCGCCTACTTCTGGTTTGATTCCGACACTACGCGCGGCATTCTCACTTTAGATACCTCCTCCGGGAAGGTTGGTTCGACTTTTTTGGCTCGAGAGGCGGCGTATTGCGTGCGGGTTAGGGGCAGAAAAGGCAAAGCTAATGCTTATGCCTTGGCAAAGAGAAACCTCTAGTGTCGAGTTACAAATCTACTTGCCGCGTCCTTTCGCGCCCTGGGCGATCATCTGGATACCGATGATCCAGTCTTTGTTCTGAGCGTTGTCCCTGGACACCGCATAGAGCATCTTTCGATCCGGGCCGCTGAACGCCACGCTGATGACCGGGCGGGGCGTCGGGATGACGCCGAGATACTTGCCGTCCGGACCGAACACCTGCACACCGGCAGCTTGGGCGGTCACATAGAGGCGTCCGGCCGAGTCAAACGTACTCCCGTCGCCGCCTCCCCCGGCTTCGAGCTTTCCGAATTCGCGCTGATTGGTAAGCGAGCCATCCTTCTGAACGTCAAACGCCGCGAGCGTCGCCCCGTTGGTTACATAGAGGTGCATTTCGTCAGGGCTGAGCACGATACCGTTTGGGTTCACATTCTCGCCGTACTTGGTGACTGTGCCCTTGGAGTCCGCGTGATAGACTCCGCCCATAGTGAAATAGACTCCGCCCTTGCTGTCGGCCGTAAGGTCGTTGAGTACGCCGCCCACGCAATCCAGAGGATCGCCATTGTATTTATTCGCCAGGGTTTTGCGCTGCGGCGCGAGCTGATCGATCGATTCGTTCAGCCCCCGGTTCACGACAAACAGAGCGCCCTTCGAGTTCATCGCCACCGAGCCCGAGGTGTTCAGGCCTGTGTAGGCCGTGGAGGTTTTGCCGTTCTTGTCGAGCTTTACGACGTTGCTGTTATCGTTCTGTGCAATTAGAAGACCGCCGTCGCTGGTGCCGATGATGCCATCGGCGTTGTTGCCGTCCACTTGCCAGATCTCTTTCCATTGCTGGCCCGCAGCGACAACGCCGGGGATTCCCATCACGGTGTATTGTTGCGGGCCTGCAGCTGCGGGACCGGGGCCCTTCGCTTGTCCACCCTTGGCTTGTCCGGCTTTGCCTTGTCCGCCGCCTCTGGCTGGAGGGGGAGTCTTGCATGTCTTCAGGAGCTCGGGCTGCCTGGCGTCCTGAGGCGCCTGCACGCCCGGCCCGGTCCGCGGCGCGGCAGATGGCTGGCAGAAAATAGCCGACGAACCGAGCGCACCCAACAGGATCGTGAGCATTCTTGTCGATTTCATAAAGACCTCCTAGTACCGCGTTCCAGAATACAATACTGGCCATGGCGTTGGGTCAGAACACCTTCCGGAAGGTGAGATTGATACGAGCGTTGCCGGTTAGCGGATGCTGCCCGTCCTTGAGTGGAGCGACACCGTGATAGACGAAGCGGGCCGGACCGCCCCACACCGCAACGTCACCGCTTTCGAGTCGCAGGCGGCGCTGCGGATCGGAGCGGCGTTTTCCGCCCCACAAGAATACGGCGGGCAAGCCGAGCGAGACGGAAACGATCGGAGCCCAGGCATCCTTCTCGTCACGGTCCTGATGGAGGCCTAGTTTCGCGCCCGCGATATAGCGATTGATCAGGCAAGCGTCGGGATCGTAGTTGGCGAACCCGGCCTCGGCCGCGGCGCTCACAGCGAGGTCGAGGAAGGCTCCGGGCATTGCGGGCCAAGGCGCCCCGGTGTCGGGATCGACGGGGTCGTACCGATAGCCGGTGCGGTCGGATACCCAACCGACACGGCCGCAGTTGGTCATCGCGACTGACATCGTATAACCGCCGGGTGTGACCAGGTGGCGGAAGGCCGCGGCCTGCGCGATCCGCTGCACTTCTTGAACCAGCAGAGGCGCTTCCGCTATGGCGAAGCCGCGCAGCAGCACCGCGCCTTCTTCGAGCTGCTCGTTAGCGCGCGGAGGCGGATCGCTATCGAAAAGAGTCGTCATAAAAAGGGCTCCTCACGCTCTACCCCGAAACCGTTCGATTTCGCGGCGATCACGTTTCGATGGCTTGCCTTCGCGTGACGGCTCTAAATTCCGCATTGCTTTGCGTTCTTCTGCCAACTTGAGCCGCATCGCCCGGCTCGCCTCTGTCTCACGATAGAGGGTCTGGGCTACCGCTGCCGGGCCGCGCATCTCACTGAGCACGAGGACTTCCACGTGAAAGTCGCCGCCCTCGTTCTTTACCTGCAACAAGTCACCCACTCGAACCTCACGCGCTGGCTTCGCGACCTGTCCGGTAGACTCAATTCTGCCGAGTTCGCAGGCACGTGCCGCGAGTGCGCGCGTCTTGAAGAACCGGGCGGCCCAGAGCCATTTATCCATTCTTACCTGGGCCATAATCCCATTCTCGCCACTCGCTACGCTCGTGGTTCGGTCGACCGAACCGCGACCGGCAGGAAGCGGCCTTTCTTCATCTCCTTCATCACGAGGCGGCTATCTCGTTTTCGAGATATCGGTTCAGATGCGATTGAACGCGTCGCAAGGCCTCGTCATTACGCTGAAGGCGGCTCATCATCAGAGCGCCTTCGAGCGATGCCACGATCAACGTAGCAACGGTTTTAGGTTCAACCCCGGGACGCGTTTCGCGCTGCGCCTCGGCCTGCTCCACAATAGTCTGCAGGCGCGTAAGCCAGGATCGAAGGGCCTTCGCCACGCGCGCGCGAAGGACTGGATTACCATCATCGGCGTCAATTGCGGTGTTCAAGATAGGACACCCGCCTGCAACCGGAGAGCGGTAATCCACGAAGTTCGCGATGAGTTGCTTGAGCTTTTCGATCCCGTTCGTTTTTTCATCTACGTGCAGGAGCCTGGCCTTGCGGGAGGCGTCCCATGTGTAATCGAACGCTTCGGCGGCAAGCTCCTCCTTGCTTGAGAAGTGGCGATAGATTCCACCCTTCTTCAGGCCGGTCGCTTCCATCAGGTCATTGAGTGAACTGCCTTCGTAGCCGCGTTGATTGAAGATTGCGGCGGCAGCCTCCACGATCTTCTTTCGAGTTTGCTCGCCTTTGGTCATAAACTTGCTCGTGTCCTGGCCATCTGAGACCGGTTGGTCCTTTCTCATCATAGCCATTCAAAGGGTTCGATGAGTAGTGAGACCAAACGGTCTCAGGAACATAAGAAAGCTGCGACCGAGCGGTCTCATCGGCATCCAAGTGCTCAGAAGGATGACCGGATGGTCCGGAAAATGGTGAAGAACCGCCAGGCACTATCGAGAACG
Organism: Bryobacterales bacterium; assembly: GCA_025463005.1. Classification (GTDB taxonomy): domain Bacteria; phylum Acidobacteriota; class Terriglobia; order Bryobacterales; family Bryobacteraceae; genus Palsa-187. The sequence goes on from JAOAPR010000097.1 coordinate 129,256, forward strand.
CTGGACACGGCGCTCCTCTTGGTTTCCAGTGTGATAGCTTCGGGGCAAATCCCAGGGCCGCTGGGGTACTCGGTCGCCACTCCCCGCCCGATCAGCCCCGCGGAGGGCACCACAACTCCAAGCGCGCAGGCTACACAACGACAAAACCCGTACCTGGGTAGTGTGCCATCGAAGAACACAGGTACCAGGATCGAGCTATCGCTCAAGGCCGCTATCGAGCGGGGCCTTCGCTACAACCTCGGATTGGTCGAGTCCAATCAGGCGAGCGCGAACGTACGCGCCGAACGGCTTCGGGCCCTCTCAGCACTGCTGCCCCAGCTGTCCGCGCAGGGCCGCCAAGCTTATGAGAACATCAGCTTCAAAGAAATCGGCCTGAAGCTACCGCCGATCCCAGGATTGCCCGCGCTGCCTCCGACCAGCGGCGGATTTGGATACCAGGACGCCCGCCTCAGTTTCTCGCAGTCTCTTTATAATGCCGAGCTTCGGAATCAGTATCTGGCGAGAAAGAGCGATGAACAGGCGTCGATACTCAGTGTCCAGGATTCGCGCGACGTAGTCGTTTTCGCAGTGGGAACAGCATACTCGCAGGTGATCGCTAGCGCTGCCCGCGTGGAAACCGCAAAAGCGCAACTGGCTTCAGCTGTCGAGTTGGACCAACAAACGGCCAGTCGCGTGAAATCTGAAGTCTCGCCTGAAATCGACTCTCTGCGAGCGCAGGTGGAACGACAATCTGCCGAACAGAGGCTGACGAATGCAACCAATCAGCTCGAAAAGGACAAGCTGACACTTGCCCGGATCATTGGGCTGGCCATCGATCAGGAATTCGGAGTAACCGATCCACTCTCCTATCACACGCTCACTGGGGTCACGAACGACAGCGCAACCGATGACGCGTTGCGAACGCGGGCCGACCTCCGCAGCGCGGAAGCCAGCCTGCGAGCGGCGGAATCCATACTCCGGGCCCAAAAGGCGCAGCGCCTGCCCATTATTTCTATGAGCGCCGATTATGGTGGAGCGGGCCCGAACGTTAGGAACTTCAACCAGGTTTATACGCTTGCAGGCAATATTTCGATGCCGATTTACACCGGAGGCCGCATTCGCGCGGAGACTCAGCAGGCCCAGGCCGATCTGGCCCGCCGTGAAGCGGAATATGAGGACTTAAAAGGCCGGGTCGCCTACGACGTTCGCGTGGCCTGGTTGGACCTGAGTGCCTCGGATTCGAGCGTGAAAGTTGCGGAACGTAACAAGTCGCTGGCGGACCAGGCGCTCGTCCAATCGCAAGATCGGTATACCAACGGCGTCACCAACTATCTCGAAGTCGTGCAGGCTCAGGAGGCAGTTACGGTCGCCGGTGAGAACTATATCCAGAGCCTATTTTCGTTCAATGTGGCGATGATTTCTTTCGCGAGGGCTATTGGCGACGCGGAAACAAAGCTCCCCGCGCTCTTAGGAGGTAAATGATATGGCGCGAACTATCGAAACAGAAGTTGTGGAGGAAGCGGTCGAAACGCACGATTCCTCCGGGAGCAACACCTCCAGGCGGAAGCTTTCGCGCTGGATTCTTCTGTTGATCGCCGTGTTGGCAGTTGCCGGCACCTCGCTGTGGTGGCTCAACTCACGGAACTACGAATCCACCGACGACGCCCAGATTGAGGGCCATCTGGATTCGGTCAGCGCGCGCGTCAGCGGGACCGTGGCCTTCATCAATCCGAGAGTCGCAAACAACCAGTTCGTGGAAGCAGGAACTCTATTGATGCAGCTCGATCCACGAGACTACGCAGCCGAGCTGGAACACGCGAAAGCGAATCTTGACACCAGTACCGCGGAAGCACGCTCTGCCCAGGTGACGGTCCCGATTGTGGACGCCAGCGCGTTCGGCCAGCTCCATTCCGCCGAGGCCGCCAAGCAGCAAGCGCTCTCGAGTGTCGATTCCGAGCAGGCAAACCTGGTTGCCGCGCAACACAAATTGCGGCAAGACGAAGCCATCCATGCCCGCGCGGAACGGGACCGCGTCCGTTACAAGGCGCTGGTCGAGAAACACGAAATCTCGCGATCCGATTACGACGCTCGCGAGACCGAAGCGATCGCGGCTGAGCAGGCAGTGGAAGCCGATCGTGCGGCGATTACCGCGAGAGAACAAAAGGTCGCCGAGGCGCGAAGTCTCGTGGTCCAGCGGGACGCCCAGATCGAATCCGCCCGCATCGCTCCGCAGCAGGTCACCGACGCGCGCGCTAAGTCGGATTCGGCCGCCGGACACCTGGAGCAGGCTCGCGCCGATCTGCACACCGCCCAGCTCAATCTGAGCTACACAAAGATCTACGCGCCGGTTAACGGCGTGATTGGACGAAAAACGGTTGAGCTTGGCCAGCGCGTCCAGCCGGGGCAGGGCCTGCTGGTGATCGTTCCCTTGGATGACATCTGGATCACCGCTAACTTTAAAGAGACGCAACTTAAACGGATGAGACCCGGCCAATCGGCAACCATCCGAGTCGATACCTTCGGACGCGACTACAAGGGCAAAGTGGAGAGTCTCCCGGGCGCGGCCGGCCCGCTGTTCAGCTTGTTTCCACCGGAAAATGCGACCGGGAATTACGTGAAGGTGGTGCAGCGGTTCCCCGTGCGTATTCGGCTCGATAAGAATGAGGATCCCGAGCACCTGCTGCGGCCCGGAATGTCCTTGGAGGCAACTGTGGATTTTCGCTGACAAGGAGCCATACATGTCTAGTGAAACACCCACACATTTAGTCAATCCTTGGTTCATCGCGCTGACCGTCACCCTGGCGACGTTCATGGAACTGCTGGACACGTCGATCGCGAATGTGTCGTTACCATACATCGGCGGGGGCCTCGGCCGTAGCTATGACGAAGTAACCTGGATTCTCACCACATATCTTGTCGCCAACGCGGTGATCTTGCCGATGTCAGCGTGGCTGAGCCGCGTTTTCGGCAGAAGAACATATTACCTGGCGTGCGTCGCGCTGTTCACGCTGACGTCTCTCTTTTGCGGCCTCGCGCCGAGTCTCGGAATCATGCTCTCGAGCCGCGTGCTGCAAGGGATCGCCGGCGGCGGTCTGGCGCCCGTATCGCAAGCGATTCTCGTCGATACATTTCCTCCTTCCAAGCGCGCATCGGCGTTCGCTCTCTACACCATCGTTATTGTGACGGCGCCCGCCATCGGACCCGTGCTCGGTGGCTGGATCACGGACAACTATAGTTGGCGATGGATCTTTTTCATCAACATCCCGATCGGCATCCTTGCATTCTTCCTTAGCAGCAAGCTGGTCAAGGACCCGCCTGCTTTTGACGCGGAACGCGCCTCGGTACGTACGAACGGAAAACTGCAAATCGATGGCATAGGAATCGCGCTGATCGCATTGGCGTCCGCCGGATTGGAGATAGCCTTGGACCGAGGTCAAATTGACGACTGGTTCGGAAGCCAGTTCATCTGCTGGATGCTTGCAATCGGAGTGATCGGCTGGATCGCCACTGTTGCCTGGGAAATGCGGTTCAAAGAGCCGGTCATCGACTTTCGATTGCTGGCAAGTCGCAATTTCGCGATCGCGAGCGTTCTCTTCTTCATTTTTGGATTTGGACTTTTTGGCAGCACGACTCTCATCCCGCAAATCCTTCAGTCGCTCTACGGATATCGGGCTACGGACGCGGGGCTCGTTTTAGGTCCGGGTGCGCTCGTCATCACTTTATTCGCACCGATCGCAGCGCAATTGATCCAGCGTCAGATTGTGCCTGCTCGCGTATTGCTCATGATCAGCGTGATGATCGTAGGTGCTGCCATGTGGTACTACAGCACGTTCACGCTGGCCACCGATTACAGTCACTATGCGCTGGCGAGAGCGTACCAAGGACTCGGATACGGATTCTTTTTCGTGCCTGTCAACGTGCTTGCGTATTCGCAGCTCAGGCCGGACCAGAACAACAGGGCTTCGAGCCTGACGAACCTCTTCCGCAATTGGGGCGGCAGTTTTGGGATCGCTTTCATTACTACCGCGGCCGAACGCCGGCATCAATTTCATCAAACAAATCTTGGATCTGCGATTAGCACGACGTCTCAGCAGCTAAGCGACCGAGTCGCCGGGCTGACGGACTATTTCGTGACGAAGGGGTTTTCGGGTCCGGACGCCGCGACCGCCGCGCACGGGTATCTCTACCAGCAATTGCAGCACCAGGTGAATCTGTTGTCCTTCATGGATTGCTTCCGGGTGATTGCCTGGCTGACATTGGCCGCAGTCCCGTTGTTGCTGTTGATCCAGCGTTTCAAGCCGGCTGGAAAGCCGCCCGCGGCTCACTGAACGGTACAAATCAATCGCACGCTTCCGTCACACAAATGGACTCCAGCGTGCGACCGACCGGCGGTGCCGGAAGCCCGGCGGCCGTCATCAATTTACGCAAGAGAAGCCCGGTCTCAGGGTGCGGAATTGCCGATTGCACTCCGACGCGGACCAGTCCATCGGCGTAATCTACGGGTTGCCACGTATGGACGGCTAGTTTGCCGCCACGGTTGTCGGTGTTCCCGTAATCCCGGACATCGAGCTTGGCTCCGTGGTCGACGAGAACCTGTACGACGGCCGACCGGCCCTTGTGTGCGGCTCCGTGCAATGCAGTTCGTCCGGTGTCGGCCTGAGCATTCGGGTCGAGACCCAGATCCAGCAGCAACTTCACGGCTTGCAGCGTGGCATCCGCCGACCACTCGTAGGTGATCCCCTCCACCCAGCCGATTCCAGCGGCCACCTGCAGCGGCGTCACATGCAATATCGTATCGATCTTCGGATCGGCGCCGTGGGCCAGCAGAAGTTTCATCAGGGTGATGTCACCGGACTGGGATGCGCGCAGGAAAGCGGTCGCGCCGTTTTCATCCAGCCACTGGTTCGTGAAAACCGTGCGGGTCTCCGTGCTGTCCTTCAGCCGGGCATTCACATTGGCCCCTTTGTCGAGAAGCAGCTTGATGAAATCCAGATGATCCATGTCGCCCTTGCGGACGGGATAATCTCCGGATTCGATATTTCGGTTGTCGGTGGCGAGATAGAGCGGCGTCCACGCACCTTTGTTGGCAAGATTCACATCGGCGCCGTGGTCCAGCAGATACGCTCCGAGCTTGTAGTACCGATTTTGCGTCGCCACCAGCAACGGGCTCCAGCCATACCCCGTGACCTGGTTTACATCAGCTCCCGCGGCCAGCAGGACTTTGACTGAATCGAGATCGTTGGCGCGTACCGCGTAGACCAGCGGCGTCAGCGCTCCCCCATCTTTCACGGGTGCTTGTCCGCGCCCGAAGCCAAACGCTGCCACGGCGGCGTCATCGTTTTGATCGACACCCTGATCCGCGCCGGCTGCCGCTGCTGGGGCGGCACCTCGTCCTCCCGCGGCACCAGCGCCTCGACCACCACGGCCACCACGGGCGGCGGCGGCTCCAGCAGTGCCGACCGTACGAAGCGCGCCGAGATCAGGCGATGCTTGTCCGGCAGCGAGCGCTGCGCCCTGCGCCGCGACCTGCTTTCTTGGATCGTTCGATTTTCCCAGAGCCGGCCCTCTTCCACGCTCGACAAGATTCGAGACGGCCTTGATATCCGCGCCGCGCTGGATCAGAAGCTGGATTGCAGGAGCGTGACCTTCGTCGGCGGCCCACATCAATGGAGTCGTTCCGCGCAGGGTTTCGCGCGCATTGACCTCGGCGCCGTGGTCGAGCAGCACCTTCATCGCATCGACCTTGCCTGTGCGCGACGCCTCCATCAGAGGAGTTCTTCCCAGCGGAAGATGCTCGTTGGGATCGGCTCCGGCGTCGATCAGCGCCGCGATGATAGCGGCATCTCCGTTGACGCTGGCCAGCCACAAAGGTGTGGCGCCCTCGCGGTTCGCGGCCTTGGCATTCGCCCCCGCGCGAATCAGGAGGTCCACCATCTCTTTATCGGATCTGAACACCGCCCAGTGTAGCCCCGTCGCACCATCGGCCTGGGGGGCATTCACATCGGCGTGTTGCTCCAAAAGCCTCTTAACGATCGCCTTGTCCCCGCGCATGACGGCGTCTGCAACGTCTGAGCGTGCCGCGCCAAGACTGACGACCGACGTCGCCAGGAACAATGACAGCAATAGGCGTTTCATAGATCCTCTACAGATTCTCCAGCCGGCCCGTGCTGTCGCCGATGCTGTCCTGGTGAATGTCGTACATGTCCAGCAAGCTCAATAACAGATTGCCGGTCGGTACGGTCTTGGTCGGATAGGCCAGATGACGCCCCCCTTTGAGTTTCCCGTTCAATCCGCCTACCAGCACATGCGGCACGTCGTAGTGGACGTGCTGATTGGAGTTCCCCATGTTGCTGCCATAGAGAACCAGCGAATGATCCAGCAACGACCCATCGCCGTCGTTCGTACCAGCCAGTCGCGCGATGAGATGGGCCAGCATCTTGACGTGATACTGGTTGATCTTCGATAGCTCCGCGATTCGCCTCGGATCTTCGCCGTGATGCGACACGCCATGGAAACCCGAGGTGGGCGCTTCGCTTTCGGGGTAAGTGCGGCCGGTGAGGTCGCGGGCAAAGAGCAGAGTGCCCACGCGGGTAATATCTGCCTGGAAGGCCAGCGCCATCAGATCGAACTGGAGCTTAATATGTTCATCGAAGGTCTGCGGCACACCCACCGGCACACTCATGTCGGTCGGCGCGACGGTCGAGGCTTTCATCGCAATTTGCAGCCGGCGCTCGATCTCGCGGACATCCTCGGTGTACTGGTCGAGGCGGGTGCGGTCGCCGGAGCCGATTTCGTTGCGAAGACGGGAGAGGCTGCCCGTCAGCGAGTCCAGAATGCTGCGGTCCCGCTTGCGGCGCGCGGCCCGCTGCTCGACTGTACTGCCGTCTCCGAACATGCGCTCGAACACCACCTGCGGATTCAGTTCCATCGGCAGCGGCTGGGTCGGTGAGGACCAAGAAATGTTGTTCGTGTAGGCGCAACTGTAACCCTCGCCGCAGTTGCTCGAATTCGCGCCCGGATCTTCGACCGCGAGCTGCATGGACGGCATCAGGTTCTCGCGGCCGATCTTTTCCGCGATCATCTGATCGATCGTGGTGCCCGCGTACACATCCGAACCGGCCGTCTTCTTAGGTTTGTTCGCGCATAGAAACGCCGCGGCCACCCAATGATCGGCGCCCGTCGCGCCCGGAGGTGGCTCCGCCGAGCGGGAATGCAAGCCGCTCAGAATCACGGTGTGATCCCGGAATGGTTCCAGCGGTTTCCAGTTGAAGGGAAGCACCGCGTCCAGGCGGCCTTCGGTGCTGGGAATCCAATAGCCGGGCGCCATGCCGTGTGGCACAAAGCAGCCGACAAAGCGGGGCTTCGGATTGGCCGCCGTTTGCGCCAGCGCCGTCGAGGCCGGAATCATCGCTTCTAGCAGTGGCAGCGCGAGGGTCGCACCAGTGCCACGCAGAACGGTCCGGCGGGAAATGTGTTTTTTTGAGATAAACATGGTCGCTGTCCTTCTCCTAATCCTTAACGCACTTGTTGTTTATCGAGCCGGCAAGCTTCTGCCCTTCCGCTCTCGAAAAGGGGCCAATCAAGAAACTCGACCCCGTGATCGGATCCTTGATCGTTGGTTTCCTTACAACCTTGTCACCCACGATAAAGGCCACGGCGCGACCTACATTCTCGGCAGTAAAGTCTGCCCACCGTTTCGCGCTCGATGGCGTTAGACCGATGTTAAGCACGAAATGGCCTTCCGTAAGAGTGACGTTGGCGTTCGTAAAGTCATTGAACGTCAGCGAGGGGTCTCGAGTCACGTGCACAACGGTGCCATCCGACGAAACAACGTCTCGCGTACTGGAAGTTGCTTGCACGGCGGTTGTTGTAACGAGCATGGTCGGACAAGGGACGCCGGCAGCGGCAGGTTGCACCGCCATAGCGCCCAATAGGCAAAAGACCGAAAGTGCTCGAGTGTCACCGATCATGTCAACGGGCTGCCCGCGGTTGGCCGTTATCGGCGGTTTTCATGTTCATCTGGAACGGGGCGCTCTTCACGATCCCCATCACTACCGAAGAGAATTTGTACTTGCTATCGGCCGAATCGCGCACGATCGAACGCACTAGCGGCATGTCCTGGTACTCCACTCCGCGGCCCAGAGCGTAGGTGAGCAGCTTTTCGGTGACGACCCGAACGAATTGGTCGGAACGGCGCACCAGCGAATCGCGCAGACTCGCGACGCCGTCCACTTTGCTCCCGTCCACCAGGACGCCGGATGCATCTATGGGACTTTCGCCATCCTGAGTGCGCCACGCGCCGACGGCGTCAAAGTTTTCGAGCGCCAGTCCGATCGGCTCAAAGATCTTATGGCACGACGCGCAGACCGGATTGGTGCGATGCGCCTCCATCGTCTGGCGCATTGTAGGAGGCTTCGCGTTGCCAGTGGAGTCCACGGGTTGTTCCTTGATTGCCGGCACGTTTGGAGGCGGATCCGGCGGACTGACCCCGAGGAACGTTGTCAGGAACCACTTGCCTCGGGTGACGGGCGAAGTGCGAGCGGCGTTCGACGTGAGAGTCAATAGCGCTCCCTTGCCCAGCAGGCCGCGGCGCACGTCAAGCTCCGGAGGCAACGTCACGCGCCGGAACTGCGGTCCGTAGATGTTTGGAATTCCGTAATGCTTTGCAAGCCGCTCGTTGACGAATGTGTAATCCGCGGTCAGCAAATCGAGGATGCTGCGATCCTCATGGGCAATGCTGCCGAAGAACAGTTCTGTCTCGCGCTGGTAGGCCGACCGCAGGTTGTCGTCGAAATCCGGAAACAGATTCACGACCGGCTCGCTGGCCTTCAGCGAGCGCACGCCCAGCCACTGCCCGGTGAAGTTCGTGATTAACGCTTCCGACTTTGGATCCGCGAGCATGCGCCGCACCTGCTTCTCGAGCACCGTTGGATCCTTGAGCTTGCCTTGTGCCGCGAGGTCGATCAACTCGTCGTCGGGAACGCTGCTCCACAGGAAAAACGACAGCCGGGAAGCCAGCGCCAGATCGCTCAGCCGGTAACTCTTGGCGGCGGGCAGCCCTGCAGGTTCGGGTTCGCTGCGATACACGAATTCCGGATCCGCGAGCACGCGTTGCAGCGCCGCCTCGATGCCGTCATCGAAGCTTCCGCCCTCGCTCCGGCCGGCCTGATAAAACTCCGTCAACGACGCGAGGTCGGAAGATGTGGCCGGGCGGCGGAACGCATGCTTTACAAGCGATGAAATGATAGTGCGCGCGCACGATGCTTCGTCTTTAGCCGCGGCCGGGTGGCACACGAAAATTCTCCGGCGGCTAGTGGTGTCGCTCGCGCCCGCAGCATTATAAGGGCCTTCAATCCAGACCTGGCCGACGTGCGGATAGAAGAGAAATCCTGGTATGGAGCCGGGCGTGTTCATGGTCCGCTGAAACGGCCTGTTCAGTTCGCTGCCCGGCACGTCGTTGGTGGCGAGGAATGTCACGCCGACTGTGTGCAACCCTGCCTGGACCGGGATGCGTTGAGTCGCACGGCCGTTGCCGGTCGTGTTCGCAATCTCTTTATCCCAATCGAATAGTTTCACCCGCTCGCCGTCGACGGTGACCTCGAGTTGCTCGCCTTTGACGCCGCCCAGGACGGCCTGGAAATAACCCGTAACGCCTTTGACCTTGAATGTATATTCGCCGTCGGCAGGGAATTGATATTTGATCAGGATGCCGCCTCGAGTTCCGAACGGCAACCCTTCAATGTGATAGTTCTGCGCGGTGTCTGCGGGCACCTCGAAGACGGCCTGCGTCGGCGCCGACACATCGCCGATCGCCAAACGGCTGATCTTTCCGGCAGCCGACAAGTACGCCTCCATCAGGGCCGGAGACAGTGTCAGGGCCCCCGCGATATTGTCGAACCCTCGTGTCGAATCGTCAGGAGGCAGGAATTTTGTGGCGTCCACTTCGAGTCCAAGCACGTCACGAATCGCATTCGTATACTCGGTTCGGTTGAGGCGGTGCATGCCGGGCGGGATCAGATTGGGCACCGCGTTGCGGTCGAGCTCCTTCTCCATGAAAGAGATCATGGATTCGAGCACTGGGGCATCCGGACGCGGCATGCCTGAAGGGGGCATCATTCCGGCACGGAGCTTTCGCACGACTTTTTCCCAGGCTTCGGAGTGGTCGCGCATGCTTGCGAGGTCGAGCTGATCGAGCGACAATCCAGCGGTTTTCAAGCGCTGGTTGTGGCAGGTGACGCAATATTGGTCAAGCAGGGCGCGCTCGGAAGCGGCGGAAGTCGCGAGAGCGGTGGGAACCGGCGCGGCCTGCTGCGAGCGGGCGATCTGGAGATAACCCGGCACCGCGACGATCGCCAGCGCAGCCGCCAGCCGTAGCAGGTTGTTGCGATGCGAACATTGCTGCCTGGCGCGTCGGCGAAATCCGCTCTTGCCTTTTCTCATTTGGCCCCCAAGGATTGTGGCCTCCCGCGAGGCTCCGGAGAGCTCCGCCGACCTCTAAGCAATGTAATCAATACTTTCGCCGGGTGCAAGCCCCCTGCTCGCGACGCGCCGGAGTGGCGCTTCTTGTATCATCGTACTTGCCTGACCTAAGCGCCCGTCGTTCCCGAATTGGGCGCAAGACTGAGGTTTTCATGTTTTCCTGGATCATGAGAGTGCGGTGCGCACTGTTGGCTGGCGTTCTGTTCGCGGCGTTTTGCGAATGGGCGTTCGCCCAGCAAGTCCAGCAAATCCAACCAACAGCGGCCGCCAGCCCGCTGCCTCGGACGACGCAGGGCAAACCGAATTTACAGGGGATTTGGCAAGCCCAAAGCAGGGCGGCTTACGATTTACAGAGTCATTCCGCAAGGCAAGGGATGCCGGCAGGCAAGGGCGTCGTCGAAGGGGGCGAGATTCCGTATCAACCTTGGGCAGCCGCGAAAAAGCTGGAGAATTTCACGAACCGGCAGACGGCCGACCCGCTGGGGAACTGCTATTTCCCCGGCGTCCCGCGCATCATGTACATGGAATTCCCGTTTCAGATTTTCCAAACCCCCGAGCACATTGCGATCACGTTCGAATGGTCCCAGGTTTACCGGCTGATCTACCTGAATGGGAAGCCGCCGCTTCACGACGGAGTCGAGTCCTGGATGGGGGATTCGCGCGCCCGTTGGGAAGGCGACACGCTCGTCGTTGAGATCGCGGGCCAGAACGATAGAACGTGGTTCGACATGGCTGGAAATTTTCACAGCGATGCGGTGCGGGTGACCGAGCGATACACCATGCTCGACGCCGATACCATTCAGTACGAAGCCACCATTCAAGATCCAAAGGTGTTCACGAAACCGTGGAAGATCCGCATGCCGCTGGTGCGCCAGAAGAACATCGATCGAATCCTCGAATATCAGTGCCAGGCGGAAGCGGAGGAGGCAAACGGCGCCTTCGAGCGCGATCCCCGTACTTGGTATCCCGAACCAGGGTCAGCCCCGTCGCCACTGGGAAAACCAGCGGTGATGCCGCAAGGTGGCAGCCTGCCCGCTTTGAGAACGGGCGAAAATCTTCGCCGCACAGGGGACGGGAAACCGGACCTGACAGGTTACTATCAGTCCAGTGGCGGAGGCGCCAACTACGGTCTCGAACGCCACGGCCGGGATTTCCTCACGCCGGGGACCCGCGGCGTCGTCATCGATCCGACGGATGGGTCGCTTCCCTACCAGCCGTGGGCAAGGGAGGAGCGGATTAACCGGGAACTGCCTTACCGTGGATACGACGATCCCACCGCCCACTGTTTTGTGGCGGGGATTCCGCGGTCAATATATGTGCCCTCTCCCTTGCAGATCCTTCAGCCGCCCGGGTATGTGGTGCTGTTATTCGAGCGGATGTCGTGGCGTGTAATCCCGCTCGATGGACGCCCCCATATTCCAGACAACGTTCGCCTGTGGCAAGGCGATTCGGTTGGGCGCTGGGAGGGCGACACGCTGGTGGTAGATACGACCAATCTGAACGGTAAGGCCTGGTTGAACGAAGTCGGAGATGTGGTGAGCCACGCCGAACGTGTCGTCGAGCGATTCATTCCAGTCGATGCGGGGAAAATCACTTATCGGGCTACGGTTACGGACCCGATTGTGTACACCCGGCCGTGGACAATCGAGATTCCGCTGAATCGGGGAACCGAGGAACTGCTGGAGGTCGCCTGTCATGAGGACAACGGAGATCTGCAGCATCTTAAAGATGTCAGAGACGAATTTCGGGCGCAGCAGAAGAAGGAGAAATAGCGAGATGAGAATCCGGGATATAGGTGCAATCCTCGTGGTAGTCACGTCTTTTGTAACAGTGCTCGCGGGGACGGTTTTTGCACATCACTCCTTCACGGCGGAGTTCGATCAGAACAAACCAATCAAACTGTCGGGCAAAGTCACGGAGATGAAATTCTCCAATCCGCATTCCTGGATCTACATCGACGTCGAGACTGATGGCAAGATCGTGAACTGGGCGCTGGAAACTGGTGCGGCGAATGCGTTGATCCGGCGTGGATGGAAGAAGACGGACCTTCCCGCCGGCACGGTGCTCCAAGTGGAGGGCTGGCAGGCGCGTAACGGCTCGTCTACGGCGAACTTGTCCACCGTCACATTTACCGATGGGCGGCGGCTATTTGCAGGCTCCTCCAACGAGTCTGCGCCGACGAAATAGCTAAATTATTGAGCGGGGCGAACGCTGACCCGCGGCGTGCTATCCGGTTCGCTGACGGCGCGGCGGCGACTCTTCTCCTGCGTAGCCGCCTGATCGGCGGCCGTTGGTGGGTCGATCGCCGGTTGGGTCGGGAGCACAACTTGCGGTCCAGTCGAGTCGCTGACCCCGGGCCGGCGTCGCGCTAGAGCCGGTGAAGAATCGCTCGACTCCGCCGTGACCGGTTCTGGATCGCGACCCGATGGCGGGTGCGCGGGAACTCTCGTAATCAGACCCGGCCTGGCGCCGTCCTTGGCAAGAGCAACCTGGCGGTATTGCAAGGCCGCATCCGGATGCTTCCGGCGTGCACTCTCCGTGAGGTCCAATTGCATTCCGCGTCCGATTTCAATGCCAGCCGGCGGATAGAAATAGATGGCGTAGCGTCGTCGTATGCGCTCGAAAGTATTTTCGGCCGCGGCGGCGTCATTCACGTTCAGAGCGTCGCCACCCGAGGCTCGGGCGATTTGCGGGGAGCCGGCCGAGATACCACCTGGATTTCCAACCGTCACAGGAGGCGATCCGGGAACAGGAATGCCGGAAGGACCACGGCGGCGGCCCAGAATAATTCCACCGAGAGGATCTTGTCCGCCTGGCCAGGGGCCGAGAACTGGAGGATAGCCGCGTGGGCGCCCTCCGCCGCCGGGATAGGGTCCGGTTGGGCCCGGGCCCATGAATGCCGGGGCCAAAAGCACCATCAAAACGGCGTCAGCCCGATCCAGCGCCGCAGAAATGCGGGCTTGATCACACGGCGAAGCCTGATCATCGGTCACGATAACAATGGCGTGGCGCGTCTGAGGCCGTCCCTGGCGTTCCACATAGGCGGCGGCATCCAAGAGGGCGCCATTGATGTTCGTTCCCCCATTGAAGCTCTCGGTCTGCACCACATCGTCGAGTTTTCGCTCCACCTCGTTCAGGTTTTGCCGGAAGGGCAACCGCAGTCGAGTGCGCGAGTCGAAGACCATGATTCCCACGCGATCCTGATCACCTAATACCGCCAGCGCCCCATGCGCGGCGGAGGCCACCTTCTGCACATGCACCCGCATGCTGCCGCTCACGTCCAGCAACAACAACACATCGACAGGAAGATCTTCGTAGGAAAGATTGCGAATCGGAATCAGTTTTCCATCCTGGCGAAGGAGGAAATCTTCCTTGCGCAGTCCGCTGATCGGGTGCTGCGAACGATCCATGACCAGCGTGTCGATCCGCCCCATGGACACTTCGCTGCGGAATACGGGAGTGTTTTCGTCATCGGCGGCAGCGCCGCAACATGCCACTCCGACCAAACAGAGCCAAATAGTGGGCCGCATAGCACCCCCTTCGCCGGCGCAACGCGGACCGGCTGACACAAGAATACCGCTCTCGGTGGCTGACGTGTTGGGCGGTTTGCCGGTTTCACTCTTAATTCACACCACGTCCGTTCAGCCTGCACTGCCGATCGTCAATCAAGTTGAACTCCCTGGCCTTCGTGTGCCAAGATGTGCGTCAGTACGACGCCGCAAGGCGAACCATTGGAGGAAATCCATGCGAAATCATTCTAGTAAGATCGCCGCCTGCCGCGCGCTCGCAATCGTCTGCCTGGCACATGTCGCCAGTGCACAGGCTCCGGCCCCAGCTCCGCTCGCGATCCCCAATCCGACCTACATCTCCATTCCCATGGAAGTGACGGTCAACCGTCCCGCCGCTGAAGTTTGGAAGCGCGTCGGCAAGTATTGCGATATCGGTGAGTGGTTGCGGGTCCCGTGCACGATTACCTCGGGTAAGGACGGTGAGTTCGGCGCCGTGCGGTCCATCGGCAACGAGGTCCTCGTCGGGAAGACTGAGCTTTCCTACACCTACACCCAGCCCGTAAGGGAAGGCCGGCCGTACAATCTCTATCACGGAACGCTGGAGGCGAGGCCATTAACGGCGACCACGTCGAAGCTCGTCTACACTCTGGTCCTCGATAACTCGATGCTGGCGGACGACGCTGCGCGTGAAAGGGACAGGGCGCAAAGGACGGCGCAGTTTACCCAGGCACTCGAAAATATGAAGATCCTGGCCGAAGGCGGCACGCTACCACCTGCGCCGGCTCGAGGTGGTGGACAAAAGGGTGGTGCGCCTAAGCAGTGAGTCGACCTCACGCAATCGTCGTTTAGGAATCACTTCCCCATGTGCTGGGCGTCTTTCTCGTTCTCCAAGCAGTAGTAGTCCAGCAGCTCGCTATCGAGAACGATGGGCTGGTTCATCTGCACAGTCCAAGGCGCTGTGTAGCTCTTGGGATCGTCCACGGTGATTTCGATCTGAAGCGTTCCGAAATTCGGGCGCCGGATCTTTTCGATGATCTTACCGGCGTTGGTGAGAGGGTTCCCGTTGGCGTCCAGCCACAGGTCGTCGCGGAACCCGATAGTTTGGATCACCAGGGTGTCTCCGTCCCACTTGCCGGAAGAGTAGCCGTTCCAGGTCGGGTTCGGATCCACCGGGAGAGGCCGCCCATCGGTGAAGATCTGGCGATACTGCATATTGCGTTCGGTCAGGATGATCAACCGCTCCGGAGTTTGAATGATCCTCTTGTAATAGTCATCCGTCCAGATTCTGGGAGCTCCTCGCGGCATGCAATGGACGTTGGGATCTTTGACTTGGTCCGCCGTGCGTTGTTTCACGAGGTCGGCCGCCCACGGCTGATAGGGCAAGGGCCCCTTGAGGGTGGCGGCGATGTTAATAAACTCCCGTCCGATTTGTCCGTCATTGCAGCGGGCGCCGCAATTGGCGCGGTTTTCCCATCCCCACATCCCAGAGAGGTCGGGCTTCCCGTCGGCGGTGCGCGGCGCGGGCGCGGAGAGATTCGGCTTGCCGTCGGACGTGCGCGGTACCGCGGGAGTCGGATAGTCGAGCCATTGCGCGAAAAGGGCCGGCGGAACCGCGGCCAGGATCAATGCTGCCGCCGCATATTGCAAACACGCTCGTCTTGGCATAGTCTTTATCGCTCCTGTATTTGTTGATGTTAGCGCCTTAGGTACAGGGGCTGCCAAGAAGCTGCCAGAACGTAATTGTTAGAGGTTTGGTACGGGTAGATCTTTATTGTTGCCCGCACCTCGACTGAACCAGAAACTGTAACCACTCGTTCATGCCGATGCCGTTTTTGGAAGAGACTTTCAACAATGCCATTCCTGGTCGGACCCGCTGGACATTACATTCAGCAGTTATCGAATCAAATTCGACAGCCTCGGCCAGGTCCATTTTCGTCAGCACCGCCAAGTCGGCGGTATTGAAAATGGTCGGATATTTCAGAGGCTTGTCCTCGCCTTCGGTTACCGACAATAGGACCACCCGTAAGTCCTCCCCAATATCGTAGGAAGATGGACAAACCAAATTCCCGACGTTCTCGATGAAAAGGAAGCCGGCAGTCACATCGACGTTTGGACGTCAGCGTTTTCTCAAGGGGTACCAGATCCTCAATGCTCGGCTGGGTCGCCGCGGTCATCGCAATCGTGTCGCCGTCACAGCTCAGCCCCGCGTTAATCCAGAGGACGTCGATTTCATTGATCGGCCCGGCTACCTCGTTTTCGGCCATCGGGCCCCCTCGCCGTCGTGAAACGCAAATACGTCGTGCGGATCGAGCGATCTTGCCGCCTTCTGACAGGATTTTACGCTATTGGCGCTCACCAATCTATCCGATTCGGCAGTTCGTCCCAACCCATATACCTCGATCGAAAGAATCCTTAGCTAAGGGTATTGCATCCGATAAAACGGCTCAGCAGAAAGGCCAGCCAAGAAGGCCGGCGGCGAGCTCAATAAGGAGACTGCAAGATGATACGCAAAATACTTTCAACCGACGACAGCATCGCGACAGCCATTCTAAGAGTGGTCCTGGGAGTTATCTTCTTTGCGCACGGAGCGCAGAAGATGTTGGGATGGTTTGGAGGCTTTGGCTTCTCCGGAACCATGGGTTACTTCACGAGCACAATGCATATTCCGGCCCCGCTGGCTTTTCTTGCGATCGCGGCCGAGTTCTTTGGCGGCTTGGGGCTGATTCTGGGATTCCTTACGCGAATTTCAGCACTCGGCGTCGCGATAAACATGCTGGTCGCAATCGGGATGGTGCACAGCGGCTTTGGGCTGTTCATGAATTGGAACGGTAACCAGAAAGGTGAAGGCTTCGAGTATCATCTGCTGGTGCTCGCGATGACGACTTTCCTGATGATTCGCGGCGGCGGCGCGTTTTCCGTTGATCGCGCGATCACAACAGCTTCGCCCTCGCCCACGGCACGGCAGAGCCTGGCTCATTCATGAACAAAAACGGGCGCGTCGATGCGCCTCGCCTGGCGATCGTACTGATGCGGTGCTATCGTGCGGTGAGCCAAATCGCCGAGCGTAGCATTCAAGACGCCGGATTGTGCCTGACCGATTTCGCCGCACTCGAGGCCCTGCTGCACAAGGGTCCGCTCACGATTACCGAGATTCAGGGCAAGGTCCTGTTAGCCAGCGGGTCAATGACCGCCGCGGTGGACCGGTTGGAGAAGAAAGGCCTCGTAGTGCGGACGTCGGCGACGAACGACAGGCGAGCTAAGCTCGTGGAGCTTACGCCGGAGGGCAGGCGAATTGCGAAAACCGCCTTCGGCCGCCACGCCGCTGAACTCGAGGCGGCCATGGCTGTCTTGAATCCGGCCGAAAAGCGGCAGCTTCACACGCTTCTCAAGAAGCTGGGCTTATTTGCCGCTGATGTTGGACCCGCGAAACACCGATCATTCATCCGGCAGTAAGAATCAGGAACCCGCTGATGGTGGTGCCTTCGCTGACATGACTCCAGATGACCCGGGCCCGACCGGAAATGTCTGCTTGTTCGTACTCGACCTCCAGACCGGGAACGATGGTCTTGGACGAGTGAGAAGCGCGAAAGCCTCGGATACTCGTCTCGATCAGCTCGGCTTCCACGGCATCAGGAAGGGGATCTTCGAACATGATTCGGACGCGGCCGGCGCCGGCATACCTCGCATGGCTTCGGCGCTCCGATGTTTGCGGGCTCACGTTCAACGCGCCGCCGATAGAGCCCCGTCTGATACCACACCGTAGGACTTTATTTTGCGTTGAAGGGTTCGCTTCGAGATCCCTAGGGTGTCCGCGGCCCTTTGCTGGTGGCCGTTCGTTTCTTCCAAAGCCTTGAGAATGGCCGTACGCTCCAGCGTATCGAGCCGTGCAAGGCTGTGCAGGCTGGATATGTATGTATCGCTTTCCAGTTCTTCCGGCAAATCTGCCACCGTGATTTCCGGCCCGGTCGCCATGATCGCGGCTCGAACGACTACGTTTCTGAGTTCACGAACATTTCCAGGCCAAGGATAGCTGAGCAGCTTCTTAATCACGTCATCGGAGAAGCGGCTGCCGGGTTTTGTCGGTTTGAGGTAGTGCATCGCCAGCGGCAAGATGTCATCTTTCCGCTCGCGGAGCGGCGGCACCGAAATCTTGATCTGACAAAGACGATGATAAAGGTCCGATCGGAAACGCCCTGTTTGAACGGCGGCCTTCAGATCCTGGTTGGTGGCGGTAATGAGGCGGACATTCACCGAGACTTTCTTCGTTCCACCCAAGCGATAGTAGGGCACCCCATCCAGTATCCGGAGGAGCTTAACCTGCATACGAAGATCCAGGTCCCCAATTTCATCGAGGAACAAGGTACCCTCATCGGCCAGCTCAAACAGCCCGGGTTTAGAGCTATCGGCCCCGCTGAAGGCCCCTTTTTCGTAACCGAACAATTCACTCTCGAGGAGATTCTCGGGCAGGGCCGCACAATTAATGTCCACCCATGACTTCGAGCCACGCAGAGAATACTGATGAATGGCGCGCGCCATGACCTCTTTGCCAGTGCCGCTCTCTCCGGTGATGAGCACAGTCGCGTTGGTGGCCGCGAACTTCTCCACCAAGGTCAAAACATTCCGCATCGCTTCGCTGGCGAACACAGCGGCGACGCCGAGGAACTCGCGCGTCTCACAGGAAGTCGTCATCACTAAGAAGGCTAGAGTCCCATTATTCAGGTTGCGACTCTACGAATCCATAAGGCCTTCGCATCAAGGCCATCCAACAGAACGCCTGATGGCACGATGCGGGCTCTAGAACGAAAGTACGAGCCCTGGGGAAGTCCCTAGAGGGGGCGGAAGCGCGCCGACCAGCCGCTGAGTATAAGGATGGCGAGGAGCTTCAAAAATCTGGTTGGTTGCGGCCACCTCGACGATCTCACCGGCATGGAGAATGGCGACGCGCTGGCAGAGGCGGGCGACCGATAAAAGATCATGCGAGATGAACAGCACCGCCATCTTCAGTTCCCGGCTCAAACGCGCAAATAGATCCAGGATCTCGGCTTGAGTGATCACATCCAGCGCGCTCGTTGGTTCATCTGCCAGCAGAAGCAGCGGGCGATGCAGAATCGCCATTGCGATTAAAACCCGTTGAGCCAGTCCAACGCTTAGCTGCCGCGAATACTTTCGAAGGAAGGCTTCCTCCGGCGGAAGGCTCACACTTTCGAGCAATTCCATTACGCGTTGCTTCCAAGTGCCCGAATCGCCGCCTTGACACCGCCAAGCCTCTTTGAGTTGTGTTCCAATTTTCAGCGCAGGATTCAGAGCCGACATCGGGCTTTGCAATACCAGTCCGATCTCCTTCCCGCGGATCCCGCGTAACTCGCGCTGGTCGAGCGTCATGAGATCGCGGCCATGAAAACGGATCGATCCGCGTGCCCTTCCGCCATTGAGTTCCACCAGGCGCAGGATCGTCATAGCCAAAGTGCTCTTGCCCGATCCGCTCTGTCCGACCAGGCCGACGATCTCCCCGGCATGGACGTCCAGCGTCACATTTCGGAGAACGCCAGTTTTCCCGGGGTAGTCCACCGAGACGTTCAATGATAGAAGAGGATCGTTCATCGGCGCGATTGGACGACAGTTCCATCAACACTGAGTTGTTCAGCGTTCCAGAACGTCTGTGGCCGCAGCACTACCGGGTGCCCGTTCTTTACCGCCGGCGACATCGCCGCCAGAACGTTCTTGTTGACCAGGTAGATTATCGGGGCCTGTTCGACAATGATCTGCTGAACCCGGTCGAAGGCCGCTTTGCGTTTCTTAGTGTCCAGTTGCGACGCCTGTAAGCGCATCAACCGGTCGATCTCTTCCTCCCAGGGCGTTTCAGGCTTGACTTGTTTGGGACTCCACGCATGCATGCTGGACGAACTCAGCCACATGTTCATCTGCATGTTCGGATCCAGGTCCACGTTGACCAAGCCGAGCAGGCACGCATCGTAATCCAGCGTTCGGTTCATTCGTTCCAGCACCGACGGGAAATCGAGTGTCGCGACGTTCAGCTTGATTCCGATCTTGGCAAGGTCCTGATTCATCATCGCAGCCATGCGCTCGCGGTACTTGTTGCCCGAGTTGGTCATGATGTTAAATTCGACCGGATGACCTCCACTGTCCCGCAATACACCGCCGGTCAATTGAAAACCTGCCTGCTGCAGGCTGCGCAACGCCTCCTGCGGACGATATGACGGAGCCTTGAGACCGGTGTTGAACCAGACGCGGTTGGCCGGAGACACCGGGCCGATCGCCGGCCGAGCGTGGCCCTTATAAACGATTCGGCTGATGTCTTCCCGATTAATCGCATCCGAAACTGCGCGTCGGAACGCCATGGACCGGAACCATGCCTTTTTGTATGAAGCGATCGGCGACGCGGGAGCCTGGTTAAACCACAAAAATTCCGAGTCCATTCCAGGGCCGGCATCGTAAACGGACTGCGGCGATTGTGCGGCGAGCCGGTCGAAATGCTCCGCTGCAAGCGTGTTAATCAACTGAATCTCGCCACGCTCAAATCGAAGCAGCTCGACCTCACGATTCTGTTCGATATCGAGCCTGATCG
>JAOAPR010000314.1 GCA_025463005.1 Bryobacterales bacterium
GCGAGGATCGAGTGACCGACGGTCCGATTAATCTTGAACAGCGGGGCCGGCTGCTGACCGCCTCGGTCCGAGCGCAGGAGGGAGTAGCGGAGCATCTACCCGACTACGGCCGAGCTTCCCTGAACACCGGAATGTGGGCCCTCGCATACGAAATTCACTTATGGGCAGAAAGCCTCGATAAGACGGCGCGTCGAAATCCCGACGATGTCCTAGATTTTCACGACAGTGCTTGCGTTTTCCAAAACGAGTTGGAAAATATCGTACTGCGCGAAAAGATTGCAGAGCGGGCGCGTAGTCGCCTCGCACTGAATCTGCCGTCACACGTGCCTGTTTACAGCGTTTAGACAGGGGCGTTGCATTGGCATATCCGAACATTTACGCCGTCACCTACAGCTACTCTGGCTTTCAGCAGGCGCAGGGCAACAACGCGTTCCCCGGTACGCAGCTCGACGCGGACCTTCAGGGCCTCCGCAGCAGCGTCAGCAGCCTGGCGCTGTTCACCCAAAGCGTTCTGCGCTCTGACGGCGCGCTGAACAACGGAAGTGTCACTTACGACAGTCTTGCGCCCGCGCTGCAGACGGCCGGTTTGGCGCCCGCGGTGGCGTGGATAACGCCCGCGGCGTACTTAGTCGGCAACTCCGTCACGATCAACTCGAACCTCTACCGCTGTTTGATTCCGCACACTTCGGGTGTGTTCGCGACCGATCTCGCCGCCGGAAAATGGGTTCTGGTCGCGGCACTGCAGGCCGGGCCGCAGGGCGTTCAGGGCGCGCCAGGCACCAACGGGACGAACGGCACCAACGGGACGAACGGCACCAACGGAACGCCCCAAGCGCAGCCGGTTTTCAACGTCACCATGGCGCCGTATAGCGCCAAGGGTGATTATTCCTACAAAGCCGATATCGCCATGGCGTCCGGTCCTACGACGGCGGGGAGCGCAGGCGGATGGGCTGTCGGCGACGTCGGTAAGTACATCATCGTGGCGGGAGCCGGCTCTAGCGGGGGTAATCTCGTTACGACGATTGCCGCTTACACCGACTCGACGCACGTTGTGCTCGCAAATGCGAACGCCTCCGGCGGCGCGATTAGCGCAAAGAACGCCGAATACGGGACCGACGACGCGGCGGCCATTCAATCGGCAGTAACCGCGGCCGTAGCCGCTGGCGGCGGCGTTGTCTATTTGCCGGCCGGCAAGACTTTCTTGGTCTCGCGCCTGAACCTAACCAATATCGGCGTGTCTCTGACGCTGGCAGGCGAGGGGCCGAATTCCAGCCACATAACGCCATTGAGCGTCGCGAGCTACGGCACGGCAACCGGGCATGTGATCGACATGACGGGCTCGCTCTTTGTGCGCCTCGAAGACTTTCAGCTAGGCGCGTACAACACGCTCCCAACGGCGACCACGGGTATTTTTCTTGCGCAAGTAGCTGCGGGCCAGTCGAACCGCATCCGGCTTAAGAATGTTTACGTGAGCGGAAAATTCTCTGCCGCAGCGATTTATAATTATGGTGTTCCGTCATCGGATTGCTATGGCTGCGACTTCTACAACTACTCGCTCGGCGCCGGGCAGCATGTGGCAAGTGTGTTCACAGCAACCAATCTGCTGACCTTGTCGTCGAGCTTCGCGACAGTTGCAACCGGGACATTGCCAACGTCCGATTGGTCATTTTACGATACCGAGTGGCATCGTTTTCCCGGCGCGGGCGCTGACAATTCTGTGTGCGTATGGGACGGCACGAGCAACATCAATGTGTACGGTGGCGTCGTGTCGGGCGGCGCGACAGCGTATCATTTCTACTACGGCACGGTCGCGCATATGGGTTTCTTTGGTGTCACGCATGAGACCGAAAGCGAGCCTGTTATTCCGCTCTACGGCCACTACAAAGTTTCCGGAACTGTCAGTGACCACGGGGACGTGCAGTCGTCGTACATTCTGTCCGGCGGGGGAGGGACGTTCAACGGCACGCCCACCACGACGGCGGTCGTGACAAGAGCGTTCTGATCATTCTGCTTTCGTGCATTCGGCAAGCTGTAATCAGCTCATTGGTCCGAACGCTTCAGCAAGTGCGGAGTTCCGCTTCGATATCTTTCGGCTCGCCCCGCATCACGATCTGCAACGCATCTGGCGAGGCGCCGTGCTGTGCGCGAGGTTCCGCGCCGCTGCGGACAGCTCGGCGCGGCACGTCGCGACTGGACCTTTTCCTGGTGCCCGATAGCGTCGATCAGATCCGCGCTCTTGCCGCGTGGGCGGCCGACACGGCGGGCAGTGACGCGATGTAGCGGCAAATGCTTCATATCCCGTCGGAAATGAATTAATTTCTTAGTCGTCGTCTTCGTCATCGTCGCCGAGAAATTCAAGCCATTTGAAGTTTCTCTTCTGCATCGCTTCGTCATACCGTTTCAACGTGGGTATTTGGATATGGTGTTCGCGCGATTCGCTATTAACAAGCTCCTCCGGGCGAGCCTTCTTCACGACGAAGTCCTGTTCGAACAGAGCGGTACGCTGGCCGGTTTGGTTCGACGCAGTTAAAAGAACTGCAATTTTAAAAGAGCTTTCGGCGCGAACATCTATCAAGGTGAACCCGTGGAATTCGTACGGACGTCCCTGTCTGAAGTCCCGGCAATTAAACTCCATCGCGCGATCGTCCTTAGTGTCTACCAGCACCATTTCGTGAAGTCCGACTGGGTCGCGAAGCTTTGGCGGTCTAATAAAATTATAGAACGGTGTGGGCTTCGGCTGTGGCGCGAGCGGGCCGAACACAGGGTAGGCTTGAAAGCGATCGTGGAGTGTTCCGCCGGTCGTGGTCAACGACACTATCAAATTTTCAGCTTGAACAGGGCCTTTGTTCTCGATTTTAAGAATGAAGGGTACCTGGTTGTAGTCGGTTTCAAGCCGTCGGTGGAGTTTGCTCGCGTGGCGCGGCACCAAGACGGCGCGAAAGCGCTCGTATTTATCATCGTATGTGTAGTCGTACATCGGACTATCAATTAGAGACCGCTGTCTCTGGCGGGGTGGATTTTTCGCAAGTATGCTGTCGACAAGATGCTGTTGTTCACCGGGCGTTAGAGGCGAAACGTCATAGAGCGTCAGCGGCGACGGCGCTTCGAACGTTACGTCTACTTCAATTAATGGCTCTTCTGATTCTAGCTCCCGAACTCTCAGGCGTAGTTTTTGTAATTCTTTCTCGTTAGGGCTCGGCTCCGGTTCCAACAGCCAGTGATCCGGCATTTTTCGACTTCGAAGTTCGTGGCGGGCCGCCATAGCAATAGGATTGATATCGTGGCTAAAAAGAAGACGCTTTTCGCGGGGCACGTCGCGCGCGTTTAGAATCTGCGCGACGACGCGCGCGTCACCGGAATCCGGATCTAGATCGTCAAGTTGGTCCCAATCGATACGGTCGCATACAGCCATTGCAATATCGACTTGTGGTGGCCCCTCATATATTCGCGAAGGCAATGAGGTCTCAGCGGCGGGTGTGATGAGTCTATTGAATTCCCGAGCACGCTTCCCAACCCTGCCGTCCCGTTTACGCTTGTCGATTTCCGCATTTACTTGCGGGACTACCAGGACCAAAATTGGTCCTGCTGGGTCAATTTCTTGCCAGGGCAATTCTCGAAACGGTCGCGCTTCCAATCCGATCATGCTGTCCATGAAAAGGATCGTTGAATACTTCGAGAAATCTGGGCCGGAAACGCTCATGCTTGCCACCGCAGACCGGCTGGGCTCTCTCGAAGAGAAGACTTCTCGCCCGCAACCTGAATTCGGTGTCTAACCAAGGCCGGGCCTTTTTGCTTTCTAATTCGCTGAGACAATTGTGGGCTCCGGCCGCATTTCGAGTTCAAACGACTGCGAGATGCCTCGCAGGTCCACGAAACTGAGAGTGTTAACGCAAGTTCCGATCGGGATATCCCTACCGTTATCTGCTTTGCCAGGTGTGAGATACACGTAGGCAGGCTGGGTTACGCCGCTTGGGCTGACCACGACAGATCGGCCAAGCATTGCCCCGTCAGGCCGTTGTAAAAGATTTCCGACTTCCGGTTGCTTGATGAGCGGAACGAACGGAGCGATGCGCGCCGCAACAAGCCGAACCAATTTTGTCACTATCACGGCCGGCGCGTTGCCGAGATGCTCGAGGGAAATCAGGCCGCCGTGATCAGTCCCGCCTATAACCATGATGGCTTCAGCGCCGCCCATGGCGTCATTGTAGTATGTTCGTATCCCAACGACGTTTTGGCCATTGAAAAACATCTGGATAATTTCTCCTAGAGGCGCTAGCGAACAGCGCTCGACGAATTGAACTTGGTCGAATTTAAGCTTCGTAATCTCGAACATCTCATCTCCAAACTTTATACTGTGTCGGTGAGGTACGCCGACTACTTAAGCGTGTTTTCGGCGAACGCCAATCCCTATTGGGTAAGGGGTGGGGCGCCCCATCGCCTTCGGCGCTGAAGACATGATTACAAAAGCTGCCGTTCCGGATTTTCCGGCGGCCGGCCGAAAGACGCCCGTGATTAGGCGAACTCTCCGGTGAGGGTGCTCATTTCTGGCGCCGCTCAATCGAACTAACCCGCCACGACGTCCTCTTTGGCGGCTCCCCGCGCCACGATCTTCAGCGCCCCGTCAGGCAATGGCCGCTGTAAGACCTTGGCTTCGTCCCACGGCGCTCGCATCCACGCGTCGCGCTCTTCGTCGGTGGTCAGAATCACCGACATTGCCTGGGGATGGATCGGTTCAACAATCGCATTTGGCGATGTCGTCAGGAAGCCGTACACCAGATGAGGGCCGGGGATCGGCTTCGACTTGGTGCCGCGGTCGCCTCGAAACTCGGTCCAGATCCCGCCAAAGGCGAAGAGGGGCCGATCGTCGTTCAGCGCGAACCACACCACGTCCTTTTTGCGGGTCGCAGGATTGGGCTCTGGCGCGTACTCCGCGAAGCTGTTCGCCGGGACCAGGCATCGGCTTTCCGGCTTCAGCCAGCCTCGCCAGTGCGGTGAAGTGGTGTTGCGGATATTGGTGACGGGATAACCGCCGGCGCGCGGTGGCGGCGGCATTCCCCAACGCATCATCGTCAGCTCGCGCTCGGCGCCAGCGTTGCGCACGACCGGTGCCGCATAGTCCGGAAACACGCCCGGCATTGGCGGTAGGTTGCCGACATAGCGGTTCACGACCCGGAAAAGTGCGATGATCGCGGCTTGGTTCGTGGTGATGCTGTAGAGGTTGCACATGCTCAATCGCCTTTGGCGCTGACTGCGCTTTCAACGTCGGCCAGCATGCCCAACTCGTCGAGCCAAGACGTTGGTAGGTAAACCATTACGCCGCCGTATCCGGTGGCCGGGAGAAACAACCCTGTGCGGCCGAGCGACGCGCATAAGGGGTCGATCACCGTTGATTGGTAGCCGGACGCCACTAACTCCGATCTTAAACGGTTCGAAAAATCGTTTGCATTAAAGGCTACCCCTTCTGCAGCCATTTTGCGTCTGATCGAAATTGCCTTCCCGAGCACCATCAATTCGTCGCGCGTAAGCTGTTCGAGGATGTTGGCCCACTTTCGGAATTTATCCGGCTCAAGCGCCTTGTTCTTCTTAAGACGGGCTATCACTTGGGCAAGAAGTCTTAAGTTCTCTCGGGCTGCTCCATCGGCGGCGGCCTTTGAAAATCTATAGATGATCTCAATCAGCGGGTCGGTGTTGCTATCGGTGAAGTTAATCGGTTCGGGTGACCCTTTTGAAACTTCCTCGATCAAAATATCGGCTGCTTCCTTTTGCTTCCGTTCAAGGTATTTGTCGCCGAGTTTGCCGACGAAGCTCCCGCCAGGCAATTGAAGCGCGCTCAAAACGTCGCCCACGATGGCGCTGCCCCATGGAACCATCTCTTTACCACTCATTGCTCTCTCCAGTCTTCATCGCGCGCCCGGCCACCACGTCGACGGCGGGTCGCTCGCTGAAATCCTAGTCGGACGCAGCGCCACCAGATGACTGCGCTTGAAGGCGTGGCCACGAAGCTGCGAACAATCCTTGCAGCGCATGTAGCACTCAAGCTCGTGTATCGGTGTGGCCTTCGGCCGGCCCACAATATTGAGCGCCACCGTTTGATGAGTGTGGCACCCGAGGCAGCGGACCTTGAGGTAAAAATAGCCCGGCATTGAGCGCGTCGCCCAGCGCGGCGATGGTTGGGCCGGTCCCTTATAACCGAGCATCCGCTGGTTCCAGGCCTGGCACGCCAGGCGGTCGGCGTTTTTGCGCGCCTCTGCAGCGCGCTCGGCCGATGCTCGGATCGAAGCGCCGTAGATCGTCTCTCGCGACTTAGTGCCCATAGGAATTTGATGCGCGCCCGCACAGCAGCCCCGCTTGACTCCACGAGAACAGAATGAGAACATTCCAAGTGTCCAGTCAACCCGGAACTGCCAATGTCGCAAAGCGCCGCGCCAGATCCACAGGCCGACGCTGACCGGCTTGAAGCGGCGGCGGACGAAGCGATTGCGGCGTGCAGCGGCAACGTGCGCGACGCGCTCAAGGCGCTGATCGTCGCGAACGAGTTTCTGGAATCGGAAGTCTGCGAATTGATGCAGGCTGTTTCGCACGCCTACGCGCGCGGAAGGTTCAAAACCTATAGCGGCTGACACTCGATTGCGAGGGAGCGGGACAATGGCCGAAGTGACGTACTACGTTGCACTGCCGTTCGTCGCCAGTGACGACGGCGTGGCGGCTGGCGAGCCTACGGAATGCTTCAACCCGGTGGCCGTTGTAATGCGCGCTGAGGCGCTTTCGCGCAAAGAAGGCCACGTCGGTGCCATCGCGTTTAGCCGCACGGGCGACCCTGCCACCGGGGATTTCAGCGACGCCAAGGTCATCAGGAAGTTCGGCGATGTGCCGGACGATCTCAGCGCGCTGTGACGGAGTGCGGGATGACTGACTTCACTTGCGCTATTGTTCATGATGTTGCGTTGTCAACGGTGACTGGGCTTTCCAGAGTGGGCCGCACCGCATTCTCGACGACCTCTATTGCTCGCGCGATCTTTTGCGACAACTCATCAGGTTGATCAGCAGTCGATGTTTCCCAAATCTGGCGTTCGAGCCCTCGCCAAAACTCAGGGTCGCTTCTCCCTTGCCCCACGTTATCGACAAGCATCCCAGAAGCAACCTGGATCGCGTTGAGCACTTCTACCGTGAGTTCAAATGCTCGATGGATATCACTTCTAAATATTGCCTGTGCTCGGTACTTCTTGCTCGTTAAATCCGACAGAAATTCTGAGTTCTTTTGCATCCGCGCTATCGGAACGTAAAATCCATCTCGGCTCCTAGCTTCGCCTTCATTTTCG
Organism: Bryobacterales bacterium; assembly: GCA_025463005.1. GTDB lineage: Bacteria > Acidobacteriota > Terriglobia > Bryobacterales > Bryobacteraceae > Palsa-187. Next base: position 7,320 of record JAOAPR010000314.1, read on the forward strand.
TACTCTCGACGATTCCGGGTTTGGCTTTCGTCTCCGTAAGAAAATGGCCCTCTGATTGATCGCACGGTGTCCTTTAGTTTATAAAACGAAGTGAGGATCTCTTCCGCAAATTCGACCCGGCGGCGATAATCATGCAGCGCCTGT
>JAOAPR010000136.1 GCA_025463005.1 Bryobacterales bacterium
GCTCGTCATGACCGCCGCCAAGGCCTGCACCACGATGACGGCCGACAGCGTCGATCTCATCGATGAAGATGATGCAGGGTGCGTTCTTCTTGCCCTGCTCGAACAGGTCGCGCACGCGGCTGGCGCCTACGCCAACGAACATCTCCACGAAATCCGAACCGGAGATCGAGAAGAACGGTACATTTGCCTCGCCCGCGATCGCGCGCGCCAGCAGTGTCTTGCCGGTACCTGGCGAACCGATCAGCAAAACGCCCTTGGGGATCCGGCCGCCCAGTTTCTGGAATTTTTGCGGCTCGCGCAGAAACTCGATGATTTCCTGCAGCTCTTCCTTGGCCTCTTCGACACCCGCCACGTCCTTAAACGTGACCTTCTTCTGCTGTGACGAATGCAGCCGGGCACGGCTCTTCCCGAAGCTGAGCGCCTTGTTGCCCCCGCTTTGCATCTGCCGCAGCATGAACACCCAGAATCCGATCACCAGCGCAAACGGAAGGAACGTTCCCAGCAGATTCACCCAGTTACTACCGTTATCCTGCACTACCGAGACGCTGACGCCCTTGTCTAGCATCAGCTTCTGGAAATCGGTGAAGGTCGGTGGAACGGTGGAGTGAAAATTCTCACCGCTCTTGTACTTTCCCTGGACATCGCCAGTGGTGGAGTTGAACGTGGCCCGTTCTACCCTCCCTTCGGTCACATCGCGATAAAGATCGGAAAACTGCGGCGTCTTGCCAGCGTCGGCCGGATGGCGGAACACCGCCCAGACCAGTACAACTAGGCACAGGACGATCAGCCACAGGACTGCGTTTCTTACATTAGAATTCATGAGTATCGCGACTTCCCCTGCTACGGCCCCTCAAGATAAGAGACGTTGAAAACACGCCGAAAGATTCATCCTTCCGCCGGAACCTCGTGGATCCGCAGCCGGAATTGGGACCCGCTGTCTGAAAACTCCGCTGCCGGCCCGAAGTCCCGCGTCCACAGGATCTTATCTCCCCAACAGAGAATCGGCCAGAACGGACGGCGCCAAGAGGGTACGCGCTGCCGCTGGAACAATTCTTTGAGCTTCCAATCACCGGCATGTCCAACCGGACAATAACGATCTCCTGGTCTCCAGCCACGGAGTACCAACCTCTCAGGAAACTTGCGGAAGTACAGATCCGACTTCAGCGTAGCACAGGCCGTCGCACGCTGTTTCCGACCGATAACGTCCAAGCAAATGAGGGAATTGCCGTCTGGAGCCAGGTGTCGACCCGGGACCGTCACCTCGCCGCCCCGAGGATTCGCATAAGGTTCAGAACGGCCCGGTACCTCCAGCCGTAACCAATCAAAGGATCGAATCGCGTGGATCCCGGGAAATTCTGTCCTCCCCCCTGCTTCGAGCAGTTCTAAGACGCTCTCGATATGGTCGAATTGGACGCCGCGCACGTTCCCTTTGGCCTGCCGGATCGCGAGCCGGATCAGCCGGCGTGCCACAGGACGGGGCAGTTGGCCCAGTTCACGTGCGGAAACCTCTACAGCCCCTGGCGAGACCACCAGCATTCTCTCGGCAAGACGAGCGACCTCAGCCGCCCACCAGCGCTCTTCCTCGTAGGCGAGATCTGCTAAGTGCGCCAGAGACTCGGCCAGGCGCGGATTCCAGTCCTGTTTGAGGCGCGGCAGCAGTTCATGGCGAATACGATTGCGAGCGAACCTCGGTTCCCTGTTGCTCGCATCTTCCCGCCACCGGATGCCGCGTTCGTCGAGGAACGTCTCCACCTCGGCGCGGGTCACACCCAGAAGCGGCCGGATCAGACCCTCGCCAGTCACGGGTAGGATGCCCGCCAGTCCGGCCAGTCCGGAGCCCCTTAGCATCCGGAACAGCACCGTCTCGGCCTGATCATCGCGCGTGTGGCCCAGAGCGATCCGATCGGCCAGACCGCGCCGGATCAAGTCATGAAAGAACTCGCGCCTTGCGCGACGGGCGGCCTGCTCCAGATTCCCACCCGGAAGATTCCCGATCGCACCATAAAATTCCAGCCCCAGCTCGCGGGCCATTGCAGCTACAAAGCGCTCGTCCTCTTCAGACGCCTCGCCGCGAAGCTTGTGATTGACGTGCGCGACCCCGGTGACCCGGATTTTGAGTTTCCGCAGGACGTGCAAAAGACAGACCGAGTCCGGCCCACCCGACACGGCGGCGATGACGCGACCGCCCGGCGCCAGCATGTTGTAGCGGGAAATGGTTGCGGCTACGCGGTCCAGCACGCTCCCATTATGAAGTGTGTGGGGCGGGCTTACTGCTTGCCGTCGTACTTCTCAGGCTGGTGCGGGCCGAATCCCAGGCCGTGCTCCAGATCCTTATTGTTCTCGGTGCAGGCATACTCCATGGGTTGCTTTCCAGGAGCCATGTGGTTGTACACCCGGCTGAAAGTCCACGGCTTGGTGTAAAACTTCGGATCCTCCACCCATAGGTCGTGCTTCAGATGATTCCAGTCGGGCCGCGACCAGCGCTCCACCACATGCATCGCGTCGCTGTGCGGATGGGCGTCGTCATCGACCCAGCTCTGCTTGTCCTTAAAACCGATGGAATCGATCACCAGCGTGTCGCCCTCCCAGCGGCCTACTCCGTGCCCGAAAAATGACGGTTCGATATCGTCCAGCGGAGGCTGCTTTCGGCCGTCAATCGGGATCGAGCGCCATGTGGTCATGAGCTCGTACAGGAACGCGACGCGGTTCGAGTTTTGCAAAATCTCGAAGGGCACCCCGCTGATGCTGGCCCGCGGCACTCCCGCGAACAAGCAGATCCCTTCGGGGTTGACCGACTGGGTCATGTTGTAGCGATACGCCGCTTCGCCGGCCGGCGTGAAGGGAGGACCGCCCACGCTTTCGAACATGTTGCGCAGCAGGGGCCCCTGCCAGAATCCAGAGAGATCGGGCTTGCCGTCCGCCATGCGAGGCGTAGCCTTCGCCGCACTCTTAGCTGCACTATTAGATTGACCCGCTGCCGGCAGCGTCGAAATCGCTGCGGCCAGAACAAACGCGCCCATCCGTCTCATGCACCCATGCTATAACGGAAAATCACTGTGAGCGCCCCCTCCGATCCCTCGGGTACCAGCGCACAACGGAACGCTGACGCGTCCTGTGCGCCCTTTATCGTCAGCATCGATGTAGGCAGCTCCTCGGTCCGCGCTCTTCTGTTCGATTCCTCCGCGCGAGAAATGGAGGGCTACGGCGCGCAGCTCGCATATAGCATCCGTACCACTCCCGACGGCGGTGCGGAAATCGATCCCGAACCGCTCGCGCAGCTTACCATCGACTGTCTGGACGAGCTCCACCGCCAGATTCAAGCGGGTGGATTGCGCGTCGCCGCGGTCTCCGGGAGCGCTTTCTGGCACGGATTGTGCGGCGTGGGCGCCACAGGTGAACCGACCTTCCCGATCCTGCATCTTCTCGATACGCGCAGCGGAGATCACGTCGCCCGGGTACCCAATGCGCATGAACGAACGGGATGCGTGCCCCACTCCAGCTACTGGCCTGCTAAGCTCCTGTGGCTGGCCGCGAATCGCCCTGCCGAATTTCGCGCCACGGACCGGTTTCTCAGCTTTCAGGAATATCTCTTTTTGAAACTGTTCGGTCGCGCGACTGCGACCACCTCAATGGTCTCCGCCACCGGCTTGTGGGATCAGAACGCATTCGATTACGACCAGGAAACCCTCGGCGCCCTGCCGATTCGCCGGGATCAGCTCGCCGACCCGCCTTCTCTCGATCGGCCCGAAGACGAGTTGCTGCCAGAATACGAAGCCATGTGGCCCGCGTTCGCGAAGGCCCGCTGGTTCCCTGCCCTGGGCGATGGAGCCTGCAATAACCTCGGCAGCGGGTGCGTCTCGCCTGATCGTGCCGCTCTCATGGTGGGAACTAGCGGAGCCATGCGTCTGGTTTCAGACGCGCCTCACGCGGCCGTCGCGCCTCGTCTTTTCTGTTACCGCGTCGACCGAAGGCGATTCGTCACGGGCGGCGCGCTTTCCAACGGCGGCGACGTCTACGCCTGGATGAAGCGCAACCTCGCTCTTCCTAAGGATGTCGAGTCCCGCCTTGAAACCGCCCGACCCGGCACCCACGGCTTGACGATGCTGCCTTTTTTCTCGGGCGAACGCACCCCCTACTGGCGCGCCGATCTGCGAGCTGCCATCACCGGCTTCGCCGCGTCCACCGAAGCCTTCGATATCCTGCGCGCGGCGCTCGAATCCGTCGCGCTACGCTTTCGCGAAATCTACTGCCTGCTCTCCGGACGCTGGGGAGTTCCTACCGAAGTGATCGCATCCGGCGGGGCGCTATTACACTCACCTGCGTGGACACAGATGATGGCGGACGCGCTCGGCCGCCCCATCACGATCTGTACGGAAATGGAAGCGTCTTGCCGCGGGGCGGCTCTGTGGACGCTGGAGCGCCTGGGAATCGTCGATAGCGTCGCCGCGCTGCCCGCGTCCACCGGCGCCGTGTTCACTCCGCGTCCTGAATATCAAGCTGCCTATCATGACCTTCTCTCCCGACAACACCAACTCTATGAACGCCTCTACGGATGATCTTTCTCAGCGCGCCGCGCGCGTCAAGCTCCTGCTGATGGATGTCGACGGCGTTCTAACTGACGGCCGCCTGATCAACGTCCCGGCTCCCGATGGGAGCATGTTCGAGAGCAAGGCCTTCGATTCACAGGACGGCATCGCGCTGCAGTGGCTCTCCTGGCACGGCATCGCCACCGGCGTGATCAGCGGACGCGTTTCGCCCGCCACTGCCGAGCGCGCCCGCCAGGTCAAAATGAGCTACGTCTATCAGGGGCACATCGAAAAAATCCCGGTCCTTCAGGAGATCTGCGCGCAGAGTGGCATCGCGCCCGAACATATCGCCTACGCCGGCGACGATCTCACCGACGTCGTCGTGATGCGGCGCGTGGGCCTCGCCATCGCCACCGCGAACGCGCGGCCCGAGGTCAAGCGAGCCGCCCACTACGTCACCAAAGCGCCGGGCGGACGGGGCGCCGTTCGCGAGATCGTCGAGCTGCTCCTCCAAGCCCACGGCCTCTGGTCGGATATCTTGAAGAAATACGAGGTGGACTAAGATTGTCCCAGCGAATCGGAATAGAAGTGGGCGCCGATCCCGGCCCCGGCGTTCTGCACCAGTTGAGCGGCGTTATCGCGCACGAGCAGGGCAACATTCTGAGTATCGAAATCGTCGAGGAAAAGTCGCCGGAGACGGTGACGTATTTCGAAATCGATATTCCAGGCGACACTCAGCAACTGGTGCGGGGCCTTCAGGCACTCCCGGTGGTCCATCGCGTCACCCTGGTCCAGACCATGCAGAAGGTCTTCGGCAAGCGCATCATCATCGTCGGGGGCGGCGCACAGGTAGGCCAGGTTGCGCTGGGCGCGATCACGGAAGCCGATCGCCACAACATCCGCGGCGAACACATCTCGATCGACACAATTCCATTGGTGGGCGAACAGCAGCTGGCAGAGGCCGTGCGAGCCGCCGGGCGCCTGCCTCGCGTCAAAGCACTGGTCCTGGCCGGATCGCTCATGGGCGGGGAAATTGAAATCGCCGTTCGCGAGGTCCGCGCCCAAGGTCTTTTGGTCGTAAGCCTCAACATGGCCGGAAGCGTTCCCGACGCCGCCGACCTGGTGGTCACCGATCCGGTTCAAGCCGGCGTCATGACCGTCATGGCAGTCGCCGACACCGCCAAGTTCACTGTCGAGCGCCTCAAGCGCCGCGTTTTCTGAAAATGGGGAGTGCCGAAAAAATGGGGACTGCCTCCGATTTCGAAGAACCAGTCCCGACCTTATCGAAACAGTGCACCGAAATCGGCTGGCTGTCCCCATTTTTGGTCGCGAATTAAGCCACCATGCCCTCTGAAATGTCCCCCGACGAATTCCGCGCCGCGGCCCACCAGGCTGTCGATTGGATCGCCGACTACCTTCGCGATATCCGCGATCTTCCCGTTCTGCCCGATGTCCAGCCCGGCGCGCTCGTCGACCGTCTCCCATCGGTTGGTCCCGAGCAGGGCGAGTCCATGGACGCCATCCTCGCCGATTTCCGCAGTCTAATTGTCCCGGGCATCACTCACTGGAACCACCCGCGGTTTTTTGCGTACTTCTCGATCTCCGCCTCCGGTCCCGGCATCCTGGGCGAAATGCTCGCCGCGGCGCTGAACGTCAATCACATGCTGTGGAAGACCTCTCCCGCCGCCACCGAACTGGAACAAGTCACGCTGGGCTGGCTGCGCCAATGGCTCGGCCTTCCTGATGATTTTTTCGGCATCATTCACGACACCGCTTCCACCGGCAGCCTGCATGCGATCCTGGCCGCACGCGAATTCGCCGCTCCCGAAGTGCGGCGCACCGGGGAACATCCGCCGCTGGTTCTCTATGCTTCCGAGCACGCGCATTCCTCGATCGACCGCGGCGCGCTGGCCTCGGGCATCGGTCTCGCGAACATCCGCCACGTTCCCTCCGATGACCAATTCCGCATGCGCCCGGATGCGCTCGCGTCAATGATCGAAGCCGACCTCGCTGCCGGCCGGAAGCCGTTCTGCGTCGTCGCCACCGTCGGAACCACCTCCACCACCAGCGTCGATCCCATTGCGCAAATCGGAGAGATTTCCAGGCGCTACCATCTCTGGTTTCACGTGGACGCCGCCTATGCCGGATCCGCCGCGCTGCTCGAAGAGCATCGCCACATTCTCGACGGCGCCGCGCAAGCCGATTCGCTGGTGGTCAATCCTCATAAGTGGCTGTTCACGCCCGTCGATTTAAGCATCCTCTACACGCGTCGTTCCGACGTAATGCGGCGCATGTTATCGCTCGAAGAAGCGCCGCCCTATCTCCAGGCGGCCGACCAGGACCGCGCCGTCAATCTCTCCGAATACAGCCTGGCGCTGGGCCGGCGGTTCCGGTCGCTGAAGCTATGGTTTGTGCTGCGGTATTTCGGCCGCGAAGGAATCACCCGGATTCTGCGCGGCCATATGGAAATGGCGCGCGATCTCGCGCAGCGCATCGCCACTGATTCGCGATTCGAATTAGCCGCACCGGTCCTCTTTTCACTGGTGTGTTTTCGTTACCGAGGTTCAGATCAGGAGAATCGTGATCTGCTCGACCGCATCAACGCCAGCGGACGGGCGTTCTTGTCCGGGACTACTCTGCACGGGAAGTTCGTTCTTCGCCTCGCCGTCGGAAATGTCGCGACAACCGCAGACGATGTGCGTCAGACCTGGGAATGGATCAGGTCGTTAGCGCTTCCAGTGACCGGATCTCGCTCCGCAGAGCTTCCAAGTCCGCTTTGACGGCGTCGAAATCCCCGCGCGCAGCCGCGTCTTCGATGCTCCGGGCGCATTGACCCAGGCTGGTGGACGCAATATGCTCGGCTGCCGCCCCGATGCGCTTGGCCTCATCGGCGAGCGTCTCGGCATCCCCGCGCGCGGCGGCCGTTTCCAATTTCTCCATCCGATCCGGCGCAACTTCCATGAACAGGCGAAGCATTTCGCTGACCAGCGCCCTATCCTGCTGCATCAGTTTGTCCGTCAGGATTCGTTCCACGCCGCTGGCAGGCGTTACATTGGCCGTGCCGGTGCCTGAAGCCAGATACTCTTCGATCACCGCGATCAAACCAACCTGCTGGACCGGTTTGGATACGTAGGCGTTCATCCCCGCTTGCAGGCAGCGCTCGCGATCCCCGATCATGGCATGCGCGGTCATGGCGATGATCGGCAAATAGTCCCAGTTCTCGTTGCGGCGGATGGCGCGCGTGGTTTCAAGGCCATCCAGCACCGGCATCTGGACGTCCATCAGCACCAGGCTGTAAGGTTCGGTGGCGCGCTCCAGTTTTTCCAGAGCCTCCTGCCCGTTGTTGGCGACATCGATTTTATAGTCCTTCTTGCGGAGCATCGCCAGCACCACGCGCTGGTTCACCGCGTTGTCCTCCACCAGAAGCAGTCTTATCTGTCGCGCGGCCGGCGCGGCTATTCGTTGCTCACGCCGCGTCTCGACCATGGGCACCGCGTCTGGCGCCACCTCAAAAGGAATCTCCACCGTAAACGTGCTCCCCCGTCCCACTCGGCTCTCCACGCGGATTTGTCCGCCTTGCAATTCCACCAGCCTCTTCGTAATCGCCAGTCCCAGGCCTGTCCCGCCATACTTGCGGCTGATGCTCGAATCGGCCTGCGTGAATTTCTCGAAAATCAGCGGCACTTTTTCGGCCGGAATTCCCGACCCGGTATCAACCACCTCGAGCACCATCGTGAGCTTGCCATCCGCATTTCGCGAAAGGCTCTGGCGCACTTGTACCCAGCCCTTCTCAGTAAATTTGATGGCGTTCGACAACAGGTTCGCGACGATCTGCCGCAGCCGCAGCGGATCCCCGGTGACATTGGTCACATCGCCCGTGTATTCGTAGCGAACTTCCACGCCCTTCTGCGTCGCCTTGGCCGCCTGCGCCCGCACACAATCCTCCGCGACCGAGCGCATGTCGAAAGGCACCTTTTCGAGAATCATCCGGCCCGCTTCGATTTTCGAGAGATCGAGAATATCGTTCAGCAGGTCCAGGAGCGAATAGGCACAGCGTTGCGCGATCTCGATCTGCTCCCGCTGCTCGCCGCCAACATGGCTGTCGAGAACCAGGTCCAGCATGCCGAGCAGGCCATTCATCGGCGTCCGCAGTTCGTGCGAGATGTTCGCCAGAAACTCGCTTTTCGCCTGGCTGGCGGCCAGCGCTCCGTGCATGGCCTGTTCCAGTTCCTGAGTGCGCTGGCGGATGCGCTCCTCCAGCAGTTCTTGATACTGCCGGATTTCATCCTGCGACGACGCCAGTGCGGCGATCATCCGGTTAAAGCTCTCTCCCAGGTATTCGATCTCGTCCCCGGTCCGGCTCACCCGGATGGGCTCGAGCCGCCCCTCGCGCACCGACGTAATGCCGGCTTCGAGCAGCGTCAAGGGACGCGCCAGCAGCCGATTCGTAAATTGCGAAATGGCTGCCCCGACCCCCAGCACGATTCCGCACAGAACCAGCCCCTTGGTCCAGTCGAAGGTGTGCAGGTGAATATCCCACCACAGACTGGTCGCAACCACCCATAGCAGCAATATCGAAGTGAACGCAGAGTACTTCGATGAAAGCGAGCGCAGCTTACCTATACGTGGCTTTCCCACACTCTAATGTTCCGGCCTTCCACCCGATCCAAGCCATCGGGTGAACACCTTAGTACTGTCCGGTTTTGGCATGTAGCCCAGGCGACGTAGCCCATTGGCCCGCAAAGCGCGCGGTGCGCGCCGATTAAACGGGCTGGAATTGATCGCGCCGCGCTGCGTTTTGCGGCCTGGATGGACTGACTGCTACTCTGTAACAAAATGCCTTCCCGCCTGGCTACCTCGCTGTGCGGCGTTCCCCTCAAAACTCCCGTGCTGGCAGCCTCCGGCACATACGCCTACGGCGTGGAACTGAGGGATCTGGTCGATCTGGCCGCTCTGGGCGGCATCGTGGTCAAGGGTCTTTCGCGCGAGCCCATGGACGGCAACCCGCCGCCCCGCGTTTGGGAAACCGAATCAGGGATGATCAACTCCATCGGCCTGCAGAATATCGGCGTCCGGGCCTTCGTACACGAAAAATTGCCGCAGTTGCGCGACTCCGGCACCGCGATTTTCGCCAATGTATTTGGCTACGCCGTCGAGGATTATGTCGAAGTTGTTCGGGTGCTGGAAGATTCCGAGGGCATCGCGGGCTATGAGCTCAACGTCTCCTGTCCCAATACCAAGCATGGTGGAATCTTTTTTTCGAGCGACCCTGCGCTGCTGGCCGAGGTGATTGGGGCCGTGCGTAAAATCGCGCGCCGCCCCCTGATCGTGAAACTCTCTCCGAATGTGGCGCGCATCGAGCCGCTGGCTCAGGCTGCCGCTGAGGCGGGCGCTGACGTTCTCTCGCTCGTGAATACGTTCGTCGCGCTAGCGATCGATCCCCGGTCCCGCAAACCTCGCTTAGGGTCAGGATTCGGCGGATTGTCCGGCCCTGCGATCAAGCCCATCGCCTTGCGCATGGTCTACGAAGCTGCGCGCTCGGTCAAGATTCCTGTCGTCGGCTTAGGTGGGATCTCGAACGGCCTGGATGCGGCCGAATTTCTCATCGCCGGTGCGTCTGCCGTGCAGGTTGGCACCGCGAATTTCTGGGATCCGGCGGCTCCCTTGCGCATCGCCCGCGAACTGGACCAATTTCTGCAACAGGAAGGAATCGAGCACGCTCACGATCTCATCGGCACGCTGAAGTTATGACGAAAATCATCTCGACCCCCCACGCTCCGGCCGCCATCGGGCCCTACTCCCAGGCCGTCGTCTCCCAAGGCTTCGCTTTCTTGAGCGGTCAGATCCCTCTCGATCCCTCAACCGGCCAGGTCATTGACGGCGACATCGCCCAGCAGACGCAGCGCGTCCTAGAAAACCTCAAGGCGGTGCTTGAAAGCTGCGGGGCCTCTTTAGATAAAGTCGTCAAAACAACCGTATACCTGAAGGACATGGGCGAGTTCGCGCGCATGAACGAAGTCTACGCCCGCTATTTTCCGGAAAACCCACCCGCCCGAGCCACCGTGGAAGCTGCGCGCCTTCCACGCGACGTCCGCGTCGAGATCGATTGCATCGCGGCAGTCGACTAAATCCTGGTAAAGTCGATATATCCGCGCCGCGGATCCGCCCCCACCAGTTTCACCTGTAGCCGGTCGCCTACATCGACGCCCTGCTGCCCCTGCACCAGCATTCCTTCCACGGGCGGACCCAGAACGCGCACGAACACGCCCTTCGGCCCCGCGCCGGTCACCACCGCGCTGAACGTTTCCCCGATTCGATGCTGCAGCGCCATCGCCGCGATGCGTTTGCTCATCGCCCGCTCCACCTTGCGCGCCGCATCTTCCTTGAGCGTGCAGTTGTGGGCGATCGCATCCAGTTGCGCATCCGAATACGGGGGCGTTTGCTTGCCCAGAACCGATTTGATGAGCCTCTGCGTTACGGTGTCGGCAAAGCGCCGGTTGGGAGCCGTCGAATGAGTATAGTCTTGTGCCGCCAGCGCGAAGTGTCCCGGTGCCTCCTCGCCGTTCCGCGCGAGCACATACTCACCGGGACCCATGAGCTTTACTACTGCGAGAGAAACATCCGCGTAGTGATCCGGATCGGCCGCCTTTCTCTTTTGCAGGAACGTGTTGAGCGCTCCCGAATCCGGCTGATCTGGAAGCGTTTCGCCGTACTGCGCCGCCAGTTCGACGATACGCGGCCAGCGCGCGG
>JAOAPR010000327.1 GCA_025463005.1 Bryobacterales bacterium
GTGTCTGACGCGGTGTTCCAGCGCGCCCGCGCGCTGCTGGGTGAGGAAGGCATCGTGGATCTCAGCGGCCTCGTCGGCTACTACACTTTGCTTGCGCTCACCCTCAACGCCTTCGAAGTGCCCGTTCCCGAGGACGACAAGGTGCCCTGGAGCAAATGAGCCGCCGAACCGCGCCCCGCGACACGCCAGACCTATCGATCAGATCCCAATGAGGAAACACGCATGGCGGGAGGACACAGTGTCACCGAGCCGATGGACGCGGAGAGCGTGATGCCCCACGCGCCGGCCTCGGCAGATGCGCCCCGCCACGGTTTCCGCCTCTGGGAGCGCGGGCTTCCGGCCCTTGGCGTGGCGGTGGGGGTCCTACTGGTGGCGGGTCCGTTCCTCGCGACCCTAATCCGCAGCCTGCTCTATTGGGCACCGGATGGCGGAGTCACCGTCTCGCTGCGCAACTTCACGTCGCTCATCGGCGATGCGCGGTTCCAGGACGCGGCCCTCAACACGCTGATTTGCGGCACTGGGGCGACGGTGGTGAGCTGCACGCTCGGCGTCACGCTGGCGTGGATCGTGTCGCGCAGCGACGTGCCGGGCAAATCCTGGTTTGAGGTCGGTAATCTCATTCCGTTCTTCCTGTCGCCTTACGTGGGCGCGGAAGCATGGAGCTATCTCGGCTCGCCCAACAGCGGCATCCTCCAGAAGTTCCTGTACGACTATTTCGGAGTCACGGCGGGCTTCCTCAATATCTTCAGCCTGGGCGGCGTCATCTGGGTGCTCGCGATCTTCTACACCCCCTATGTCTATCTGCTGGTGATCTCTCCGCTGCGCCGCATGGATGCGGCCTATGAGGACGCCGCGCGGGTTCACGGCGCCTCGTTCTGGTACACGGTGCGGCACATCACGCTGCCGCTGCTCATGCCGGCCCTGCTGTCGGGCGCGACCGTGGTGTTCGTCACCAGTGCGGGCCTGTTCGACGTGCCGTTCGCGCTGGCCGCGACGCGGGGCATCCGCACCGTACCGACCGAGATATATTCCTCGCTGCAATATCCTTCCGATTTCGGGCGGGCGGCGGCGTTCGGCATGCTGGTGCTGTGCTTGACCCTGGGGCTGACACTCTGGCAGCGCCACTACCTCGCCGGCCGGCGCTACGAGACCGTGAGCGGCAAAGGCTATCGCCCGCGCCTGCTGCGGCTGAGCCGCGCCGGCCGCATTGGCGCGCTGGTGCTGGAGGCCGCCTATATCGGTCTCGGCGTCGTGCTGCCCATCATTGCGTTGCTGATGGTATCGCTGTCGAGCATATGGACTGGCCGCTTCAAGCTCGCGTCGGCCACCTGGGCCAACTACAAATACGTGCTGTTCGACTACGAACTGACCCGCACCGCTATCCTCAACAGTCTGCTGCTGGCAGTGCTCGGCGCCACCATCGGCGTCGGCCTCAGCATCCTTCAGAGCTACTTTCTCAATCGCAGCCGTTCGGGGTTGCGGGGCACGATCGACGCAATACTCATGCTGCCCATCGGCATCCCCGGCATCATCCTCGGCCTGGGCTTCCTCATTCTCGCCGTTCGCACGCCGCTCTACAGCACGCTGACCATCATCCTGATCGCTTATGTGGCGCATTACTTCCCCCTGGCGATCCGCACGGTGTCCGCCATGTTCATGGCCCTAAATCCGGAACTGGAGCAGAGCGCGCGAGCATGCGGAGCGAGCTGGATGCAGACCATGCGTTACGTACTGCTGCCTCTGCTCAAGCCCGCGCTGACCGCGGCGTGGCTGATGCTGTTCGTCATCTTCGTCAGGGAACTTGGGTCCACGATCCTGCTCTACGCGCAGGGGACCGAAACCATCAGCGTGGTGCTGGTGGGACTTGGCGAACGCAATTTTGGTTTCGTGGCCTCGCTGGCCGTCGTGCAGCTGGTGTTGTTGCTCGCGGCGTTCGCCTTGCTGCGGGCAACCCGCGTTTCGCTGGTACAGGACTGATCATGAGCGCGGTGAACAGCGGGATATCGAGCTTCGTCACGGTCCGGGGCTTAAAAAAGCGGTTCTCGGACTATGTTGCCCTCAATTCCGTCTCGCTCGAGGTGAGCGAGGGCAAGACACTTGCGCTGCTCGGCCCCAGCGGCTGCGGCAAGACGACAATGCTTCGCTGCCTCGCCGGGCTGGAAACGGCGGAGGAAGGCTATATCGAGATCGCCGGCAAGGTGGTGTTCGACAGCGCCGCCAAGATCAATCTGACGCCGGAAGAGCGCCAGCTCGGCATCGTGTTCCAGTCCTACGCGGTGTGGCCGCACATGACCGTAGGCGAGAACGTGGGCTTTCCACTGAAGGTCCGCCGGACGCCCAAGGCCGAGCAGCGCGATCGGGTGCGCCGGATGCTGGACATCGTCGGCCTCGGCGCCTGGTACGACCGCCCGGCGACTCAGCTTTCCGGCGGCCAGCAGCAACGTGTAGCGCTGGCGCGCGCCCTGGTCCACGAGCCCCGTCTCGTGCTCTTCGACGAGGCGCTTTCAAATCTCGATGCCCAGTTGCGCGAACAGATGCGCCTGGAGCTCAACATGCTGCAGGACCGCCTCGGCTTCACCGCAATC
>JAOAPR010000298.1 GCA_025463005.1 Bryobacterales bacterium
CCGAGGCGTTCGGCCTGGCCGACCGCATCATCGTGATGAACCGCGGCCATATCGACACCGAAGGACCGCCGCGCGAGATGTTCGACCGGCCGCAGACCCCGTTCGTCGCGCAGTTTCTTGGCCTCAACGTACACGAGGGGCAGGTGATCCGCATTACCGACGCCCCGCCATACGCCTTATCGGCGGCCGGCGCCGGCCATCGATGGGCGCAGGTGGAACTGGCCGGCGGGACGACCGTTTGGGGCAAGGTTGGCCATGACCGGCCCGTCGTCACGGGCCGCAAGGCACTGCTGTGCGTGCGCAAGGAGCACGTCCGCATCGCCGCCCCCTCGGCACCGGCTCCAGACCAGCAGGCCTTCGCCGCGAGCGTGCGCGCCGCGTCGTTCCAGGGCCTCTCCGAGGAATACATCATCGATCTCTCGGGCGTCGAGTTTCGTGCCATCCAGCCCAGCGCCGGCGTGCGTTCGGGAGAGTCCGTGAATGTTGGCCTTGCAGCTGACGATTGCATCATCTTATCCAACGAAGCCTAGGCGCGGCGGCCTGTTCAGTGCGTCTCGCAAGAAAATAAACGAAGACGGAAAAGGAAACCCAATGAGTTTGCGTTCGACGACCCTCATAGCGCTTACCTTCGGCGCGATTGCGCTGAGCCAAGCCGCGGCGCAGGAGATTCCCGCGCTCAAGGGCGCCTCCGCTGAGGAGAAGACCCGCGTCACGGCGCTGATCGACGCCGCGAAGAGCGAAGGCAGCATCAGCTATTGGGATACGGTGATCCAGCCGGCAACCAATGACGAACTGGTGCGCGCTTTCCGCGCCCGCTACGGGCTGCCTGCCACGTTCAAGGTGAACTACACCCTGGCGCAGACGGGGGATCTCGTCACCCGCATCGAGCAGGAAATCGCGGCCGGCCGCGTGACTATCGATGTCGCCTCCATCGCCGCGCCCATCTGGACGTTCGAACGCGCGGCGAAGAGCGACTTCATGGAATATCACTCGCCGGAATACGCCAAGTACCAGCAGATCTTCGAGGCAGGCCTGGGCAAGGACGGCTTCTTCGCATTCAACGGCGGCTACGTGTTCGTGCCCATGTGGAACAGCGAAAACCTCGACTTCAAGGGCAAGTCCTACAAGGACGTGATCGGCGCCGTGCCAACTGGCCGCATCAGCCATGGCGATGTCGCGAACTCGACCTCGTTCCTGGCCACATACATGGGCGAGCGCAGCGTGCTGCCGAAGGAATTCTTCGACAAGCTGGCGGCCATGAAGCCGGTATTTTTCCGCCGCTCCGAGCAGCTCGCGGCGGGCCTCGTCACCGGCGAACAGCTCATGACCTTCTCCGGTATGCCGACTCGCGCCTACCAGTATAACCAGAAGGGCGCATCCTTGAAGTTCATCTTCCCCGAGGAAGGCGTCCTGCTGCTGCCGCAGAACACCTTCATCTTGGAGAAGGCGCCCCATCCCAACGCCGCCAAGCTGTGGATCGACTTCGTGATGTCGGAAGACGGCCAGCGGATCCTCACCGCCCAGGAGGCGCTGATCTCGGGACGTTCGGGCTTCAAGAGCAGCATCCCGGAATACTCGCCGCCTATCGATAGCCTCAAGCTGATCAAGATGGACTGGAAGTCCACCACGACCCAGGACATGAACAAAGCCAAGGCGGACTGGATCTCGGTCTACAATCCGTAAGCCCTGCCGTACGCTTTGCGGCAATCGTGCCCGCGGGCAGCCGCCCGCGGCCTCCTTCCCGCCCGGCGGCTTTTTTTACAGTGGCGTCTTCGGACAAAATGGAACGGGTGAATTGACCGGGTCCAGCAGTGCGCGATGCGGGCACTCGATGCCATATTGATGCCACGCCCACTTGGAGACACGCTATGTCGAGACCTGCTCTGCACATGGAAGCCGGCAGACCCGATCCCCGCCAGTTCCGAAATGTCATCGGCTCGTTCGCCACCGGCATCGCCATCGTCACGACCTCGGTGGACGGCGAGCACTACGGCATGACGGTCAATTCGCTGACTTCCGTGTCGCTCGACCCGTGCATGCTGCTGGTGTGCCCGCGCCGCGGCAGCACGACGGGCGATGCGATCCAGAAACGGGGAGAGTTCGCCGTGAACATATTGGCGGACACCCAGCGCGACCTCTCAAGCCGGTTCGTCAATGCGGTCGCGGCACGCTTCAACGACCTCGACCTGGAATTCAGCGGCGGCGGGATGCCGCTGCTACCGGGGTCGGTCGCCCATCTCTGCTGCCGCGTCGCCGCGGTGCATCCTGCGGGGGACCACGACATCGTTCTGGGCGAGGTCCTGGCCTGCAGCGACCGTGAAGGCCGTCCCTTGGTGTTCCACAAGGGAGCCTTCGGCGCCTTCAGGGTCGAGGACTGACGCGCGCGGGACGGCGACGGATCCATGCTCGCTGGATCGGAGCCGCGCCCGGATTTCAGACAATTCAGCAATTTTCAATTTCACACATGGGACGTTTTCGAAACAACCGCCGACGCCTAACGTCTTCACAGCCATTGAGGCGAGTCACGCGTTTGCTCTCCGCTGAGTCGTGCACGCCTCTGAGAACCAATGATCCGGAGCGATGAGATGAGATTGGGTTACTTCACCATGCCGGTACATCCGATGCACCGGGATTGGCGCGACACCCTGCGGGAGGACCGCGAGGCGGTGATCCTCGCCGACAAACTCGGTTTCCACGACGCCTTCATCGGCGAGCATCTGTCGGATGCCTGCGAGCGGGTAACCAACAGCATGATGTTCCTAGCTTCTGTGGCGTCCGAGACCAAGAACATCCGCCTCGGAACCGGCACCTCCAATCTCTCCCAGATGCACCCGACGCTTATAGCGGCGCAGGGGGCCATGCTCGACCATCTATCGGATGGCCGCTTCATCCTTGGCATCTCGCCGGGTTCGCTGACCACTGACGCCGAGGCGCTCGGCATCCTCGATGAGGATCGCAACAAGATGTTCGTCGAGGCCATCGACGTCATCCTCGAGATCTGGAGCCGCGAGGCACCCTACGACATCGACCTGCCGGACAACCGCTATAAGGTCTCAACAGCGCGCACCGCAGCATTGCAATTGGGCGTCGGCTATCTCCCCAAGCCGTTGCAGCAGCCGCGGCCCGAGATTGTCGGCACGGTGCTGTCGCCGTTCTCGCCCGGCGTCATCGCCATGGGCCGGCGCGATTTCCACCCGCTGTCGGCCAATTTCCTGCTGTCAAAATGGTTGAAGACTCACTGGCAAAATTATGCCGAGGGCAAGACCCAAGTCGGCGCCAAGGCCGAGGTGAAGGACTGGCGCGTCGCCCGCACCATCTTCGTCGCCGACGATGAGCAGACTGCGGCCGCCTATGCGCGCTTCGACCAGAACGGCCCGTACCTGCATTATTACGGCCAGATCTATAAGAAGCTGATCCGCAGCAAGCGCTTGTTCGTCATGAAGCTGGAAAAGGAACAGCCCGATGACCAGGTGACGCTCGACTTCATCATGGATGAACTGGTGATCTACGGAACCGTCAACAGTATCGTGGACAAGATCTTGGCGCTGCGCGAGCAGATCGGCGATTTCGGCGAGATCGTCTATGGCGGCATGGACTGGGTGAGCCCCGAACTCGCCAAGCGCTCCATGCAGCTCATGGCGGAAGAAGTCATGCCGCGGGTGAATGCCGCCATCGGCGCCGCCGCGGCAGCTTGATATTTTACCGGAACAGGGGACGACCCGGGTATCCGCGCTCTGAATTTGTCTGTTTTCCGGGCAGACCGGAAGGGAACAGCGAACCGTTGGAACGACGTTTCGATGACAGGAGCGCCGAATTTGCGGCCGGAACGATCTAATCGTCATCGCCGTGCCAAACCAGTGTCGCCGCAATCTGTCGCCGGGGTGACACAACAACCGTATTCGGCCCGAATGGCTGAGGCGATGATGGAGGCGCGCCCGACGATAGCTGCAGGCCGTTCTCGCGCACGACTACACTTCGTACCGTCGTCATTTGGGACAATATGTATTTCCTGGATCTCGCGGCCAACCGTCGAGTGGAAAGACACTGATTACGACGTTGTGGGCGATGGCGTTCCGGTTGGCCGGATATCGACTATGTCGGGAGTGAATTTTAGTTTAGATTGATGGCCGCGGGCGCGATCGACAGCCTGAAACAACTCTGCATGCGCTCCGTGATTGATCAGGAGGATAGTCATGCGATCGTTTCAAAGCGTTGCAGCGAGCATCGCATTCTCGGCGCTGATGGCGGCAGGCGCGACCTGCGCCG
>JAOAPR010000307.1 GCA_025463005.1 Bryobacterales bacterium
AATGTCATGGTCCGGACCAACCGCCATTCCCTGCGGGATGGCGCAATTCGCCAATGGTATGTCGAACGTCGTCTCCACCTTTTTGGTATGCGGATCAATCACTGCAACGACGCCGTGACCGTTATCCGGAGTTTCGACGCCGGGGATGGTTATATAGAATTTGCCGGTCCGCGGACTCCATTGGCACTGCTCAACGCCATTCGTGGCGTTCGGTGCACCGTTCGTCCCGTCAAATACGATCTGTCCGACCACCGAATAGCTTTTGGTTGAGATCAAGCTACCGTACGGCGGAATTGCCGCATTGTTCGCCGCCATTATTAGATTGTCACGTGGATCATAGCACATTTCGTCTGCACGCTTATCTGCCCCAGCGTTGGTTCGCACCGTACTGATGATGTGCGTGGGCACCGAGGTCTCGTTGCAGCCGGCTACGTCGAACACCTTAACGGTGCTGTCGCCGTCGCCGGCCCAGATTTCCCTATGGTCGCGGATCAGGACGCCATCCGGACCAGATACAGAAGTAGTTGCTTGAGCGCCCGTGAACTTTCCCTGGCCGCAGAATCCCAGAAATGCGTTGGTGTGGGTATCCACCAGATCGACAGCGTTATTCGTACGGTCACCGAGAGCGTACAATCCAATTGTTGGATCGACGAAGCTTATGTCGAAGGCTGCCAGCGGCTTCGCAGTCGCGCCGCCCATCGTAACCGCGGCCGTGCCAGCAAAATTATCGCTGTCCGGTGAACCCGCAACTGCTGACACCACAAGCCACGGCGCCAGTACCGCCAAACACGTGAGGATCTTGATCCTGTTCATGTAGCCCTCCCTAAGATGTTATTCTTTAAGATTGCGTCATAACAACACGTTAACCATTACACTTCCAATAACGAATGTAAATAATGCTCGTATAAGTTTTCTACTACCACCTATGATTGCTTACCACCTATGACTGTTGCGCGAACGGCACATATGGCAAGGCCCTGAGGCAGGGACATCACGGATTCAACGGACGTTAGATTCTTTTTACTGAAAATACATTGTTCGCCTATCAGTCTAGAGTCATGAAAAAGCAAGCCAAATTTCAAATGATCGGCCCGGTGGTCGTATTTATCGCGGTCCTTGCCGCCGAACTCGCGGCCGCGGCCTTGGCCCGCTGGCCCTCGTCAGAACTGCTTTGGCGCGCAAATATCGAATGGTTCCATGCCTTTCAGAAGAGTAGCTATGCCCTCAGCGCATTCGGAACCGTAAGCTATTTGCAATTGTGGCTTATCGCGTTTCCATTGATCGCGATGGCACTCGGCGGCATCGCTCTCCGCCGTCCTCTCCTTCTCGCGGTGGCCAGTAATCTTAGTCTCGTGTACGCGTCATTCGTGCTGTACGCTGACTATCTGTACGACCAAGGAGGGCGTGTGGCGTCGGTATCGCTTGTGACCCCCTCCGCCAATCCCGATGTCGTACTTTGCATCATACTCGTCGCCGCCTCGTTCGTGGGGTTTGCTGATTCACACCTCTATTACATCCGGGCAGTTCGTGACGCTGTTCGCTAGCTTCACGTCGTATGCGGCCTTGGTCGCCGCCGCGGCCGTTCTATTTTACGCCGCCCTCACCGATCTGAAACAATTCACGATCTCCAATAATGTTGTCGTGGTTTTGCTTCTGCTGTTCGTTCTCCACACCGTAGCTTCGGGCCGCTGGTCGGAATTGCTATGGAATTTCGGTTTCGCCAGCTTGATTTTCGCATTTCTCGTCTGGTTTTATGCTCTCGGCTGGATGGGCGGTGGCGATGTTAAGATTTTGACTGTTGCATTGCTATGGACGGGACTCCATTGCGCGCTGGTGTTCGCCATTTTGCTGCTTATCTTTTCGAGTCTGCACACCGTTGCGGTCAAACTCGGAGGGGTAGGCGCGCAGGATGACAGCAATGACGGCCGAAGGCGAATCGCCTTCGCTCCATCGGTGGCTGCTGCTCTCATAGGCGTTTTCATGCTCGGTTGCCTGTAGCCTATTGGATGAATTCGGCCGTTCAGGCGACGGCACTCCGGGATGATTTCAGTTCAGCGCAAAATGTCGCCACCGCCGCAACGTCCTTAGCTATGCCACGGTAGGAGTTTGTCAGCGCCATCGGCGCCCCTGCGTTAATGCTTTGAAGCGCCATCGGCTCTTCGCCCACGTAAAATACCCGTTCATTTCCCAACACGGTTTCTACGTGGCGCCGTCGCGCGACGCCACCGATCAAGTGTCGCTTGCAGCGATTAATGGCGACGGCAATCTGGGCGCCGGGATGCGCAGCCTCACGCACTGTCGCTAGTGTTTCTACCGTTTGACGTAGCGACGGTATGGTGTTTAGCCCAGTGATAATGATGCCGTCCGAGGCGGAAACAATTTGGGGGGTCCATGCGAACCACGTCGGCGGAAGGTCGATGATGATCAAGTCGTAGCGCAACGACACCATCTCAAGGAAGCGATCGAGAGCGGCGATATTGAGGTCGCACGCGTCGAACTTACTGCGGGGCGCGGCGAAGACGTGTAGCCCGCTCGGATGCCGGCTGATGAAAATGTCAAACAGATGCGCATCCAGGCGCGCCGGATTGCTTGATATCTCCTGGATTTGCAGCCGTGGCTCAATGTCCAGATAATCGCAGACGTGGCTCCCCTGAAAATCAAGGTCCACAATGCAAACACTGCGATGGCGCGTCGCCTTGGACACATTGAGGTGGACGCCGATTTCGACCGCGAGGGTTGCGTTGCCCACGCCGCCCGCGCTCGACACAAGGGACGCCACAACCGGCTTGTGGTTGGCTGCGGTCTCGATATCACCAGCATGCAGCCGTTTTGATTGTGCAACGATATCGATGATCTCGGTGGCGTCAGCCTTGGCGGAAACCCACTCAGCTCTCCCAGTGCGGAGAATCGCCTTATACTCGCTGGCGGAGATCTCATCGCTCATCATAATGAAAAACATCGATCCGCCGTGTTGCGATGCGTTGTCGATGAACTGTTTGACATACGTCTT
>JAOAPR010000329.1 GCA_025463005.1 Bryobacterales bacterium
CGGGTGGCGGGACCGTTATGGTTCCTGCCGGAGTGTTCGCGGTTCACAACATCACCATCCCGAGCGGTGTGATCCTAAGAGGGCAGGGACGGGGCGCTACTATCCTGCAATCGTGGCACACGGAGCAAACGTTTATCATCAGCCTGCCCGGTACTCACGGCGGCATGGCGGACCTTTCAGTTTTTGGCAAAGGCAGCAATGCGGATGCCACGACGCTCGGGGCCGTAAACCCCGTCGTGCTTGTTGGCGGCGTCGAGAATGTTCTGGAGAGACTGCTCGTCCTGGGTGGCGGTTTTTCCATATACGCCACAGGTAACGATAATTCGTTCTACGACGTAAATGCCAGTCAGTCCTATAGTTCGGCGAACGTCGCCACCATCGGCGCCAACTGGTATATTCGCTGCAAATTCGACCAAGGCGCCGTAAGCGTTAACGTCACGGACGCGATACCGTTTGCGAATTGGACCGCAGGAACGGTCTATACCGCAGGGCAGGCTCGAATTGTAGGCGGCTATGCGCTCGCCTGCACAGTCTCGGGCACGAGCGCAGTAGCCCCGCCGACCGTAAAAAACTACGGTGTTAACATCGCGGACGGAACGGCAACTTGGCAGCTCTTGGCGCCGGCCACATACGCGGATTTTCTTCTCGGGACGGGCAGAAAACCATTTTACCGAGTGTGATTTTTCCGGCGGGTTCACGCAGAGCATCAATATCCAATCCGCAACCGCGACGACGTATCTGACCGATTGCGTCATGTCGGCGCCTATCAGTCTCATACTCGGCAATTGGACGTCGATCACAAATTGCGAACTCGGCGGCGACGTAACGATCCAGGCGACCTATGCGGGCCACACGCTAATTCAAGGCAATTTCGGCGTGACTGGCGCGATCAGCGTCATGGTAAGCGCGAACGTCAACAACTTCATCATCACGGACAACTTCTTTACCGGGACGATCACGGTCGCTGCGGGCACGAGCAATCATTACAGGATCAGAGGCAACCCGAATTGCACGATCTCCGATGGTGGGACGGGCGCGGACAAGTACGATGTTCTAAATATCGCCGGGGGGTGTTCGGCGCGTCTATCCTGCCGGTAGCGAATGGTGGTACGGGCGCGGCCACGCTTGGCGGCGCCAACGGCGTCGCGACGCTTGACGGTGGCGGCAAGCTGACGGCCGCGCAGATCCCGGCCTCCCTGGTTGGTGCCGTTCAATATCAGGGTACGTGGAACGCCACGACCAACGCGCCGGCGCTGGTGTCGAGCACAGGCACGAAGGGGTTCTATTACAAAGTTTCCGTCGCGGGGGCGACCGCGATCGACGGCGTTTCGCAGTGGAATATTGGCGACACGATTATCTTCGACGGCGCGACGTGGGATAAGATCGACGGCGTCGCCAATGAAGTCATTACGGTCGCCGGGCGCTTCGGCAATGTCGTGCTGGCAAAGGCCGACGTCGGGCTAGGCAACGTCGATAATACGTCCGACGTGAACAAGCCTGTATCGACCGCGCAGGCAGCAGCCGACGCGCTGAGGGCTCTTCTGGCAGGCGGAAACGCATTCACTGGAGCGCAGGCCTTCGGCACCACGACTGGATCGCAGTGGAACGGCCTATATCAGTTTGGTTATAACGGCGGCTCTCGGACCGGCACCGAGTTTATCGACAGCAATGCGACCGGCGGAACAGCGTTCGGATTCACCGTCAACGGCGCGGCAATCGGCTCTTTCGGTGCCACCAATACAAAGTTTGTCATCAACGCCGTTCTGGGGTTGACGCTGCAATCTGGCAACGCCGATACTATTGTACTTGATACTTCTCATAACGCGACATTCCAAGGCGCAGCCGTCTCCATCTCACCGACTGCGGGCGTCGGTTACGCGACAGGCGCTGGTGGAACAGTGGTGCAGGCGACGAGCAAAGCAACCGGCGTCACGTTGAACAAAGTTACGGGCTTGGTGACGATGAACGCCGCCGCGTTGGCGGCCGGGGCGATCGTCTCTTTCGCCGTCACGAATAGCGCCTTGGCCGCAACAGATCAGCTTGTCGTCACGGATGAAAGCGGCGGCACCTTGGGCGGCTACGGACTCAACGGCCGTGCAACTGGCGCCGGCGCTGGCGCGATAGACGTAATCAACCGAACGGCCGGCTCGCTTTCGGAAGCGGTAGTTTTGCGGTGGTCGATCATTAAAAGCGTGAATGCGTAAGAGAGGTTAGAGCGACGCGCTTAAGAGCAGATAGCCACCGAAGCAGGCCGGCTACGGCCGCCGCTGCATCAGCAGCTTCAGCGCTCGCGCAGGCGATCGCCGCCGCGGCTTCTGCGTCGGGCATCAACCTGTCGCTGTACCTTGCCAAAGCGAACAACTAGGCTGGGCTTGGCAGTTTGCCGACGTTACGCTGCGCCGGCACTTCCGTTGCGCGGCTTAAATATGACGCGACTGACGCGCGCTGGCTTCTGGTATCAACCAACTAAAGGAAACCGCCATGGGGAACATCACCAAACTGCCAGTTCAGCGCATCGTAACGATCTCGCTCGACGCCAACAACCAGGTCACGCACGCCTGGCAGCAGACGACCTTCTCAATTCAGGAAGACGGCGCTGAAATTTCGCGCCAGCAGGGCGGCCAAGACAATGTCGAGCCGGCCGATATCGGCGCCGCAGTGCCGCAGGCCGACTTGCTGGAGCAGCTCGCCGATCAAAAGGCGGCCAATGAAGCCGCCGCCATGGCTACCGCCGAAGCGAGCGCCAAGGCGATTGCCGATCGCGACGCCCTGGTTGCCGATCGCGATGCTCAGATCGCAATTTTGACGGCCGCGCACGGCGATTTGGCGGCCCGCAACGCCGCCGCTGCCGCGGCGTTGAAGCAGTAAATGGGATTCGCTTGCTTCCGGTGGCCAGACTGAAGCCGCGGCGCGCGAGCGTTGCGTCACGCGGGTGCGCCAAGTCGCTGTCGCAACTGCAGTCAAGACGACCTTCCACCGTGTCTGCCGGTCGGCCATCACAGTCAGTAAAGCGTCCGCGCGCTTCAATGAAGGAGCACGCGGACGCCTGAGGCTAGTCGTTGTGAGAGTTAGTCGCGTTCCCGATGAATCGTGGTCCTGCTTTCAACGCCGTCCTCACGCTCCTTCTTGATGACCGTTTCCCGGTCACGGGGCTCATGCTCCTTGATGACGGTCGTGCGGTCGCGATCACGGTCCCTATCGTAGTCCCGATGGCCTTCGCCCACGGTTACACCAGCGCCGACCGGCCCGGCGCGAACGCCGACTTCGTCCGCCATCGCGGGCGTTGCAAGCGCGCTCACCGCCGCGGCAATAAATAGATACTTCTTCATGATGTTCCTCCTTCCAGTTGGGACAGGGGAGAAACGGTCGTCGCTGCCTGGCGTTCGGACGGAACTGCGCAAACAAAAGGCTCGGGATCACGGCGTAGTGTTTGGAGCCCAAGGAACCTGACCATCAATGCCGCGGTCCGCGCGGCTTCAGGGCTTTGCGCTTGGCCGGGCAAATTCGCTCGTTCTCGATCGGCGAACCGACGCCTTCACGGCCCTCACGAACACAGAGCCGCCGCCGGCGCCGCCGGTTGATTTCGCCATTACAGATCCTCCCGCAGACCCTTGAAGAACGGGTGGCGCACCTTTCCCTCAGCCGACTTGGCCCGATATTCGATCTCGGCCAGGAGCGACGGTTCAACCCAAACGCCGCGATGCGCGATCTTTTTGGTGTAGGGCTGCGTCTTGCGGATTAGCGGCTTCAGCCGTTTCTGCAGGTCTTTTGCTGATGCCGTGTCAAAGCCGTGGTCGACCCGGCGTAAACCAGGTCTTTCCCTTTGTGCCGGCCGACATAGATGCCGTCGAACTTGGTGCCATCAAGTGCATAGCCCGCAATCGGCAGCGTCTCTCGCTGTTGGCAGGTTTTCTTCACCCAATCGTTGCTGCGGCCGGAAGCGTACCGGGAATCACGAACCTTGGAGACGACGCCTTCAAGACCG
>JAOAPR010000225.1 GCA_025463005.1 Bryobacterales bacterium
CTGATGGCGCATGTGGAGTCGTCTCCCGCTGGGCAGCCGATGTGTGTCTGGACGGAAGATTCCCGGAAATTCGCCATCCACCTCCATCCGGAAGTCATTGGCCGTCTCGCAACAGAGTCCTGGGTGGCGTTCAAGCGGGTGCCGCGCCGTGGACTTGAGATTGGCGGGATTCTACTCGGCCACATTGACTCCCAGGACGATACGACCAACTTTCGGATTGCGGGATTTGAGCCGGTCGAGTCAGAGCACCGCTCAGGGCCTTCTTATGTACTGTCGGAATCCGATTTCGGGCACCTCCAAAAAGCGCTCACGAAGAACGGAACTTCGACCATAGGGGTTTATCGGAGCCAAACGCGGTCCGAGCGGCTGGATTTACAGGATGCCGACGGCGAGCTCTTTCAGCGATGCTTCCCTACGGGCGACGCCCTGTTTCTCATGCTGGCCCCAGTACCGGGTATAGCGGCTTTCTTCGTTCGAACAGACGGAAGGCTGAAGTGCGTTCACGAGTTTGCCTTGACGTCGTCGCTTTCGACCATCATCACGGTCCGGCAAGGCCGTACGGCGCCTGAGATCAGGCTTCCCAACCCGACGCTGCCCGCAGAGATTCAGGCAGCGCCTTCAAGTATCGTCAGGCAACCTTCGGGTGTGGTCCAGCCATTGGACCCTCCAAAGCGGGAAGAACCGGTAAGCGCTCCCAGCGGAACTTTGGATCATCCTCAGCCTCCGGCGCCGGCCTTGAAGAGACCGGCACGGAAATTGAAGTTTATTTGGAATATTAAAAAAGGAGAATGGCTCCTCGCGGCAGCGATTGCCTGCCTGATTTTTGCGGCAACCGCAAGCGTGCTCTCTTATTCCCTTCCTCATCCACCGGCGCCCGATCGGCCGGGCCGCCAGTATCTCCCTCTTACCGTCGAGCGCGTGGGCCCTTCTCTCCGGCTGCTTTGGGACCGGAACGCGTCTGCGCTGCGCGGTGCGACTCGCGCGGTTCTTCATATCCAGGATGGGGACCAGCAGAGCGATAAGGATCTCGGGCCAGCCCAATTCAGCGCGGGAAGCATCCTATATGAACCGAAGAACGCTGACGTGACGTTCAGGCTGGATGTTTACGCCGCCGAGCCGAACGCCACCGGGTCCGTTCAAGTCATGAATCTGCCCCCGCAGACCACGATTACTCCGTCTGTGCCAGCCCAGCCAAATCTCAAACCGGCGCCCACGCAACCGTCGAATAACCCAATCCTGGTCCAAACGTCCCTGGCTCGTAACGAGGCAGCGTCGGCATTTCCCATTAAGCCTGCGGCAGCGGATCCCATTAAAGGGGACACCGAGAGCGAAGAACTCCGGTCCTCTACCTACAAATCCTCCTCCGGACCGGAACCGGACTCAGTGGGAACGCACCCCCCTCCGGCTCCTGCAGCTCTCGAAAAAACGGAGCAACGGTCACCAGTTGCAGAAAATCGCCCTCCCGAGCGCCCTAGCTCTCTTCGAACGGCGTCGGTAGTGGAACAACCTGCCCTTCCCAACGTCGGTCGAGAACCTTCTATATCGATATCAGCAGAGCCGGTTTCGGGTTCCCGATTGGGACAACTGGCGGGGAAAATCCCGCTGGTGCGCCGGTTGAAAAAGCCGGTCAAGATCGCGACGCCGGTCGCGCTGTACCAGGCACAGCCGGCGTTAAAAAGCTCCGATATGGAGAGCCTGGTTCGGCCAGTCTCGGTTGGCGTGAAGGTTGTTGTTGGGGAATCCGGGAAAGTGACCGATGCAGAAGTTGTCGAATATGGAGATCCTCCTGCGTGGAATCTCGCAAATGCGGCACTGGCCGCTGCCCGCCGCTGGACCTTTGAACCGCCACCGGTGGACGACAGTGCAATCACCAGCGAGCTGATTCTGCACTTCCGCTTCAGCCCGTAACGGGCTGGGGATTCAGCGGCGCTTTGCCTTCTCGATCTCCTCCGCCGCGTGCGGTTCGACGTTCAGGTCGTCGCTGCTTACGCGCCGGGATTGGTAGATAACATAGACGATGAGAATCACGCCGGCGATGATGAGCCAAACCGTCATCGGTCTCACGTAGACCCCTCACATTCATGCTCGATTGTCGCTGCACTCCGTGTGGCCGCAATTACACAGGATGTCCGGGGTTTCCGCTTCTCCCTCGC
This sequence comes from Bryobacterales bacterium, assembly GCA_025463005.1. Lineage (GTDB taxonomy): Bacteria > Acidobacteriota > Terriglobia > Bryobacterales > Bryobacteraceae > Palsa-187. Next base: position 2,154 of record JAOAPR010000225.1, read on the forward strand.
AGTATGTGCTGCAATACTTGCTTCCATCCTTCGCCTTACACTGACAACTCGGGTGCGCGCACTTTGTTGTTTCGGCCATTTGCTCCTCCGCTTGGGGGATCGCTGCAGATCAGACACGTTTCGGGAAACCTGCGCTGGCTCAGGCCAACCAAGGAAGTGGTGGTTTTCAGCCAGGCATGAAAGAGTAAGTTATTGTCTGTCAGCGGCTTGAGTCTTTGGTAGCCCGCATGCATCTAAACAGGTGTAAAAGTTGGGAGGTTCTTATGAAGTCCGCCTTGTTTCTTTCCACAGTGCTAGCCGGAGCGCTTATGCTGTTCACTCCGGACGTTACCTTTGCGCAGCGCGGGGGTGGCGGGGGAAATCGCGGTGGCGGCGGTAATCGCGGTTCTTCAGGCGGCCAAGGGTTTTCGCAGCAGCGCGGCGGCGGAGGACAATCGTTCTCCGGCCAACGCCGATCGGGCGGGGGGCAGTCTTTCTCGGGTCAGCGCGGTTTTTCGGGGGGACAATCGTTCTCAAACCAGCGCGGCTTTTCCGGCGGCCAACGCGGTTTCAGTGATCGCGGCGAGCGCCGGGGCGGAGGCGATCGCGGTCGCTACTATGGTGGCGGCTACAGATACTATGGCGCCCCGTATCGTTCCTATGGCTTCGGTTTCGGTTATTATCCGGGTTATTACGGCAGCTACTACTACCCGGGTTATTCGTATTATGGCGGGTACTGCAACCCGAACGGCTACTATGACCAGTGGGGCAATTGGTACCCGGATCCCCGCTGCTCCTACGACCCGTATTATTACGGGTATTAGAGATTCGGACTAGTCCTGGCAGCCAGTCTGGCGCGCAGCTCGGAAGTTTGCCGCCGGTGACAGATCACGCATAGCGATCGGATGTTCTCGAGGTCGCATTCGCCTCCGCCTTCTGCCACGGGAACGATATGATCCGCGTCCCAGAGGGTTCTCCGATTCAGCCGCTTGAGGCCCCAGCGCTCGAGCAGCTTTAGGCGGTGAACCCCCCGAGCGCGCTTCAGATCCAGATAAGCGGCGCGGCAGTCCACCCGGCAAATCGCACAGATCCCGTGATCCCGAGCAAACACCTGGTCGCGTAGATAGCCCGGATCCGTGCGGAGCCGCCACTCATGGACGCACCAATCCGAGCAGAACGTGAATCGGCCGCTGGGGACTTCCAGGTTGCACCAGCGGCAGAGAACACGGCCGCTCGGCCCTCTTGGGAGCATGGCTCTATCGGCAACCCCGCCGAGCATGGTACGAGAAGTACTCACGACATTTCCAGGATAAATTGTTTTGTCGCGGACGGCGTGGGACGCATTCCTGCGCGGTCGTTCTTACCAGTCACGAAAACGTTGCGTCCTGCGTGCGGACAAAGGGCCTAATTTCATCGCTCCGCATGCGGGGTCACGTGGCAAGGTGCGTGCACAACGCTATATGAAAGGAACACACCATGCTAAACAGAGCGAGGACTCAGGGCGATTGGAAGGCGAAGAGGATTGCACCCTTCGCAGTATTGATCGTCTCCCTTATGCCGCTTGTCTCTGCGCAAGAGAGAGACCGAGACCGGTATCGTGACAACGACAGAGATCGGGTCACGCGACTCGAACCCGGCACCGTGATCGCAGTGCGAACCAACGATACTATCGACGTTGAAAGACGGGATAACCGTGTTTATACCGGAATCGTAGATCAGGATGTCCGCGGCACGAATGGTGCGCTGGCAATCCCAAGAGGTTCACCGGTGGAGCTTATTGTTCGAGTAGCTCGTGACAATGATTTGATTCTTGATATCGAATCAGTCACCGTCAACGGCCAACGCTACGCGATCAGGACGGACCCGAATCGTATCGAATCGCAGCGGGACAATAGCATCGTGGGTGCGATTGTCGGCGCCATCAATGGAGGACAGGCTCAAGGTCGAGCTGTGAGAGTGCCTCGGGACTCAGTCGTGACCTTCCGCTTAGGTCGTCCCATGGAGATGGGAGTTGCTGATCGCGGTACAACGCGAAACGGCTACCACTACCACGACTACTACGGCGACCGCTAAACTGCGGGAGCCAGCTTAATAGGGTTCGAGTCCTGGCCAGTTCGTCGGTCAGGGCTCGAACCCTTTTCTTTTAGCGGCCGACGACCACGATCTCGAAGCTATCCGGTATCGGCGTGCGATTCTTACCCTGTTTGCCGTCCTTGTCCACAGCCGGGGGACCGGTCTCGGTGGCGGGGAGATACAGCTTGTGCGCCTTTTGATCCGCGGCGATCGTTCTGGCGCCAAACTGGGTTTGAATGGTTGCTACGGGCTCAAACTTTCCCGGCGCAGTCTCACCAACCATCGTAATGGTGCCGTCACGACCATTCGCGCTGAATGCGTAAGCGTCGTCGAAAGCAACACCGTCGGGCCCCGCGCCGATAGCCGGCGTAGCGACCACCTTGCCCGTGGCAGGATCGCTCACAATCATCATCCTGTTGCCGCAGACCGAATAGAGGTGTGTTTTCTTGACGTCGAAGGTAAGACCGCTGGGTCCGTCACACGGAGCGATGGAGTAGCGTTTGGAGACCAGCGCATTCTTCGCGTCGATTTCAATGATCTCGTTTTTATCCTCGATATTCGCATAGATGTGGCCCTTTCCGTCAACTTGGGCAAACTCGGGCTTTCCACCTACGGGAATGGACGATGTAATGACGTTGCCGGTTTTCGCGTCGATGGCGGTTGAGTCACTGCTGCGTCCGTTGAAGGTGAAGACGCGGTGTGACGACGGTTCATAGATGATGGCATCCGGATTTTGACCGGTCTTGATTTTGCCGTTCACACCAACACTCTCGATAACCTTCAAAGTTTTCAGATCGAACACCGTGACGTCATTGTCGGCCCCATCACTGGTAAAGCCGCGGCCGAGATCGTCCGCGATCGCAATGCCATGCACGCCATTCGTGCCGGGAATGGTGCCAACCAGCTTATCGGTGGCCGTGTCAATTACCTCAGTCTGCGTCCCGTGCGAGACGTAGAGACGGTGATTCGCGCTATCGAGGAAAGCGTAGTCCCAGCGCGCTCCTCCACCGATCTTAATCTTGTTCACGACTTTGTAGGTGGGTGCGGCGGCAAACGCTGCGGCTGCGAAGATCAGAATAAGGAACGATCTCATGGGGTATTGCACTCCTTTTCGTAACGTCTGGACGTCCGTCTGTAAGGGTACGTCAGAATTCTGAAGATTGCATGAAAAGTAGTGCGCTAAATCCCTCTGGCTAAGGGAAACGGAAATACCCGCCGACGGATCTCCTTGTAAGGGGTAGAGTAAGTTATGAGAACTGCACGCCTTATTCCGTTTATGTTGTTACTTGCTGGATTTGCTATGGGCCAAGCGATTCCCGCCGATTATGACGGCTTCATGAAGTCGCTGGGCAAGCAAGGAGACTTCAAGGACAACGTCTTGAAGGTCAACATTCCCCGGAACGATCTGAAAGTTACTATCGACGGCATTGCCACTCCGACGCCTTTTGGGTTCGGCGGCTGGCTGGCGCTGACCAAGGGTGATGGTGGGATGGACGTGATGATGGGCGACCTGGTTCTCCTGGAAGACGAAGTTAACCCTGTGATGTCCGCTTTGCTCAACAACGGCCTGGAGGTCACCGCGGTTCACAATCACTTCTTCTTTGAGAGTCCCCGGATCTTCTACATGCACGTTCATGGGCGTGGCAAGGCGGCGGATCTCGCAAAGATGGTCAAGCCGGCCGTGGATTTGATTGGGAGTGGATCGCCTAAACATCAAAGCTCAGTGGCTGGCGGAAACTCCAATATTTCAGGCGGAGAGATCGACACTGCCAAGATCGCCAAAATCGTCGGGCACGAGGGTGAACAGAATGGCATGGTCTTCAAGATCACCGTGGGGCGCGACGATCTCAAGCTCAAAGATATGGGCGCTCCCGTGAATGCCCGAATGGGGCTGAACACGTGGGCGGCTTTCTACGGCAGTGACGCGAACGCGGAAATAGCCGGTGACGTGGCCATGCTCTCAGGCGAGATTACTCCCGTACTCAAGGCTCTGCGTTCGAACGGGCTGAACGTTGTGGCTATCCACAACCATATGACGACGAATGAGCCGGCGATCTACTTCCTGCATTACTGGGGAACTGGTCCCACTGAGAAGCTGGCCAATGGGTTCAAGGCGGCGCTGAACGAATTGGGCAAGCCCGTCCACGTGCATTAGGAAATCGGGGACGTTAATTCGGGCACGTGATCACGGGCCGTAAACATCACCCGAAATAGCGACCACGCGCCTTCGCTGCTTTCGACCTCAATGGAAGCCCCGTGCGCATGGGCAATGCTGCCGGCGAGCGCGAGACCGAGACCATGACCGTCACCGCTCCGGGCGGGATCGGCGCGGTAAAAGCGCTTGAAAATGTGCGGCAGATCGGCGGCAGGAATACCGGCGCCGAAGTCTTTGACCAGAACCGCAACTCGCGAATCCGTGCGCTCGACTTTCAAGATCACTTCCCCGCCCTCGCGAGAGTACTTCAAAGCGTTATCTACCAGGGCCAAGAACAAGCGATGCAGAGCGGGCCGGTTGCCGGAAACGACGGCGGGTTCATCGCCGATGAAAGCTTTCAGGCGAATACGCCGCAATTCTGCAAGGCTACGGGCTTCCGAGCACACGTCGCTCAGCACGTCCCGCAAATCGAGCGGCGCGAGAGGCATCTCGAGGACGGCTGCATCGCTGCGAGCGAGTACCAGCAGATCTTCGATCAACCGGGTCATCCTTTCGGCTTCCGCGGAGACTTCCTCGAGAGATTGCCGGTACGATTCCGGAGTTCGCGCGCGGCGCAGAGCCAGATCAGCCGTGGTTCTGATCACCGCCAGTGGAGTACGCAGCTCGTGAGAGGCGTCTCCTACGAACTGTGAGAGTGTTTTCACGGCGGATTCGAGTCTTGAAAACATCGTGTTCAGGACTTCGGTCAGACGCGCGAGCTCATCACCGGTGGCGGGAACGGGCAGGCGTTCCGAGAGATTCTCGATGCTGATGGTCAGCGCGGCGTCGGAAATGTTCTGGACCGGTTTCAGTGCTCGCCCGCTTAGCCATGCGCCGCCGACACAGGCGATCGCGATGACCACCGGCAACAGACTCCAGAGTAAAATCCGCAAGAGGTCGAGGGTATGGATGACGCCGGCGATCGACGCGCCGACTTGCAGATCGAAAATTTCCCCGTTAGAAGTAAACCGGCGCTGGAGGCTTCGGACTTCGGACGCCTTGGCAGGCGCGCTGGAGACAAAACTGAATTTAAAGCCGCTGGCGCCCCGCAGGTCCATCGAGCTGCCGGAGGGCAAAGCCTGGCAAAACTCCTCTAATTCGTCGCGCACCTGGGGAGCGGAAGATCCCGAGGATTCGCTACGAAAATACTTTTCAAACCGATTGGCCCGTCCGGCGAGATCCTGGTCGACTTCTGCCATCATCTGGTGGCGCAGAGACAGCCAGATCAGACCGCCGAACAGGCCCAGTCCGGCAGTCAGGACCGCCGCGTACCAGAGCGTCAATCTGAACCGAATGGAATGGCGCCGCACGTCTAGAATTTCCGCACCTGCCTGGATCGTAGCAAAGAAAAATGAAAAACCCCTGAAACGGTCTCTTTCAGCGATTCTTCAGGATGATGTGATGGACTGATATCTTGAACACAGAAAGGTACCTTGTGAACACGAGACTGTTAGGATGGCTTCTCGCCGCTCCCGCGTTTCTGGCAGGGCCGGTAGAGGCGCAAGTGACGAATCCGGCGGCCCCGGCGCAGGTCTCCTCGGCGCCGCTCACCTTGACGCTGAAAGACGCCCTGGCCCGGGCGGAAACGAATGTTCCACAAGTGCTTGCGGCTCTGAGCGATGCGGCCGTGGCCCGGGAGGACCTGGTGCAAGCGCGCGCGGGAATTCGCCCGCAGGTCAGTTTCCGGTCGGATTATCTGGGTACGCAGGGCAATGGAGTCTTTCCCAGCGGTCGCTTCGTCACGAACGATGGTGTACACGTGTACCGCGATTGGGCCGTCCTTCATCAGGACTTCACCGCCGCCTTTACCCGGACAGGTCCCGAACGTGCGGCCGCGGCGGAAGCCCTTGCACGCGCCAAGGCGGATGTCGCTCGGCGAGGGCTGGTGGTCACTGTGACGAGAGCGTACTACGGGCTCTTGGCCGCTCAGCGGAAATACGCCACGGCTCAGCAGGCGCTCGATCAGGCGAAGAGGTACTTCGATATAAGCCAGAGTCTCGAGCGTGGCGGTGAAGTCGCGCACAGCGACGTGGTTCGAGCGGAACTACAGTACACGGCGCAGGAACAAGCCTTTCGGGAAGCGAAGCTCGCCATGGACACGGCCAGGCTGGATCTGGCGGTGCTGCTGTTCCGAGATTTCGATCAAAACTTCACCGTAGTAGACGATCTGGCTCAGTCCGCTGCGCTGCCTGAATACGCCGAGATTCAGAAGATGGCGGCACGCGAAAACCCGGACCTTCGAGCGGCAACCAGCGCGCTACTTGTCGCAAAGCTGGATACTAAGATCGCTCGCCAGGCGTACCTTCCATCGCTGACCGCTGATATGGTCTACGGCATCGAAGCGAATGCGTTCGCTCTGCACAGCACTGTCGCGGCCGCGCCCGAGAAAGGACCTCAGCCCAATCTTGGATACTTCCTGACCGTTTCGCTGAACGTGCCCCTGTGGGATTGGGGATCGAGAAGCAGCCGGGTGCGCGCGGCTGAAGTTCGCCGAGAGCAGGCGAATGTCGAATTAAGCGTCGCCCAACGAACGATCCTGAGAAACCTGCAAGGGTTCTACCAGGAAGCGCAAACCGCCAGGGAGCAGTTAGCTTCGCTGCAGCGGTCGGTGGATCTCTCGGCAGAGAACCTGCGGCTGAACGGCTTGCGATATCAGGCCGGAGAGGCTACCATTCTGGAACTCGTCGACGCTCAAACGGCTGTGACGCAAGCTCGCAACGCCTACGAAGACGGATTGGTACGATACCGTCTGGCTCTGGCGAATGTGCAGACGTTGACCGGGATTTTTTAGCCACCCACGCATGCTCAGGAAAAAATACGAATATGTCTGACCAAGGCAGCTTGAAGAAGCATCACGCCATTTTGGGCGGATGCGTCGCGCTTGCCGCGATGTTGGGCGGATGCGGCAAGGGGACTCCGCCCGCGGCCGAAGCGGCGCCGGCAATTCATGTGATGATCGAGACCGCCGTCCGTGGCGCTATCGACCATGTGGTGTCGGCGGATGCAGTCCTTTATCCGGTGAATCAATCCGGCGTGACACCCAAAATAAGCGCACCGGTCAGGCGCGTCCTGGTGAATCGCGGCGATCATGTGCGAGCGGGGCAATTGCTGGCGGAGCTGGAGAGCACCGACCTCGCCGCCGCGGCGGAAGAAGCGAAGCAGCTGTACGAACAAGCCCAGGCGCAATATCAAACCACTACCGGCGCTACGGTCCCTGAAGATCGGACGAAGGCGGAAACGGATGTGCAGACTGCGCAGCAGGCCGCGGATGCCGCCAAGAAACTTTATGACAACCGCGTTGGCTTAGTGCGTGAAGGAGCACTGGCGCAAAAGCTGGCGGACGATGCGAAGGTCGCGATGGTTCAGGCGCAGAGCCAGATGGAGACTGCACAGCGTCATCTTCAAGCGCTCAGCCAGGTCAGCCAGCGCGAAGCCGTGCGAGGCTCAGGGGCTCAAATGAACGCTGCCAAGGCGCGTTATGAGAACGCCGTAGCGCAGCTTTCCTACGGTCGAGTGACCAGCCCCATCGCGGGGGTGATCGCGGAACGGCTGGTCTATCCGGGAGAAATGGCGAGCAGCACCGCTCCTTTGGTTTCGATTGTCGATATCTCGCAAGTGGTCGCGCGGGCTAATGTTCCAGTGAAAGAGGCCTCCTCCATCACTGTTGGCCGGCCGGCTCGAATCACGGGACCGAACGGAGATGTCGCCGGTAAGGTTTCGGTCGTCAGTCCGACAACTACGGCGAACTCGACCACCGTGGAAGTATGGGTACAAACGCCCAATCCCGGTGAAAAACTGAAACCGGGAGATACGGTGCGGCTGGCCATCATCGCGGAGACAATTCAGAACACTGTGATCGTGCCGGCATCGGCTCTGCTCAATTCGGATACAGGCGGGCAGAAGGTGATGGTGATCGGCAGCGACCTGGTCGCGCACGAGCGAATGGTCACGGTGGGAGTGCGTCAGGGCGAGCGCGTGCAAATCCTCAGCGGAGTGCAGGAAGGCGATCAGGTGGTGACTTCGGGAGGCCTGGGATTAGAAGACAAGGCCAAAGTCGTGATCGATCAACCCAAGCCCGAGGAAGAGGAAGACCAGGGCGCCGACGATAGCGCGGATGACAGCAAGGGCAAAGACGCCCAGGGCAAGGACGCCAAGGGTAAGCAATGAGCGAGCCCAACACGCCTAATACCGCGGGGAACGCGGTCGACGAGCATTGGACTGCGCGGTTTTCCCGTCCGATTATCTTTGTGATCATCACGCTGATCGCAGTCGGAGCGTATTTAGCGTTCGCGATTCCGGTAGCTGTGTTCCCCACCACGGATTTCCCGCGAATTGTGGTCGGAATCGATAACGGAGTCGCGCCCATCAACCAGATGCAGGTGATGGTCACGAGCCGTATTGAGGAAGCGATGAACACGGTTCCCGGCCTGGAACGAGTTCTCTCGACAACCAGCCGCGGCTCGGGAGAAGTCAACCTCTTTTTCAACTGGAACGTGGACATGTTCCAGACGCTGGAATACGTGAATGCGGCGCTTGCGCGGGTGCAACCGTCCCTTCCGCCGACTGCCAAGCTCACGGCGAATCGGCTGACGTTCGCCGCATTTCCGATCCTGGCGTACAGCCTGACTTCGGACACCATGCCTCAAACGCAACTCTGGGAACTGGCGAACTATTCGATCAAGCCGCGGCTCAATCGAGTGAATGGCGTGTCGATGGTAGTGATCCAAGGCGGCAACGTTCCGGAGTTCCAGATTGAGCCGGATCCTGCAAAATTGCAGGAGGCGCAGGTAACGGTTCCCGGCATTCTGGACGCGGTAGCGAAAAGTAACATGATCGACTCTCCGGGGCTGATCCAGAATAACCACGAGCTTTCTTTGACGCTGGTAAGCGGCCAGGCAAAGAACCCGGCCGAGATCGCGAACATCGTTGTTCGTACCACGCCCGGCGGGACTCCCGTGAGAATCGGCGATGTGGCGACGGTGCGGCCGTCCGTAATGCCTGTGTACACCATCGTTACGGCGAACGGTAAGCCGGCCGTGCTGCTGAATATTTTCCGGCAGCCCGACAGCAATACCGTCGCCGTGGCGGACGCGGCGAACCTCGAATTAGATCAGATCCGCCAGATGCTGCCGCCGGGAGTAAAAGTGCAGACGTTCTACGACCAGTCCACGCTGGTGCGGGATTCCATCAGCAGCGTGCGCGACGCGATCCTTATCGGACTGGTGCTGGCGGCAGTGATTCTGGTTTTGTTCCTGCGCGACTGGGGCAGTTCATTGGTCGCGGCGCTGGTGATTCCAGCCACCATCGCGATTACCTTGATCGCGCTGAGGGCGATGGGCGAAAGCTTCAACCTGATGACCCTGGGCGGCCTGGCCGCGGCGGTCGGCCTGGTGATCGACGACGCCATCGTAGTGGTTGAAAATATCGTTCTGCATCGGGACTCGGGCCAAAACCGGGCCGAAGCGATCCGCAGCGCTCTGCGCGAGATTCGCGTGCCGCTGGTGGGTTCGACGATTACGCCGATCGTGGTGTTTCTGCCGCTGATTTCGATCACAGGAGTAACGGGAACGTTTTTTCGCGCTCTCGCCATTACGGTTGGGACTGCGCTGCTCACGTCTCTGGTTCTCGCACTGACATGGACGCCCACTCTCAGCCACTATCTCCTGAGGGGGCGCGCTTCGGGCGCGGCCAAGGAATCGGCGGATCTACACGGTCATGTCTCCAGCAGGGGCTTTATGGGGCGGGTGACGCGAAGTTACGACCACACACTGCGATTCGTCCTGGCCTACCCGCTGATTTTCACCCTGGCTTGCGCCGGGCTCATCGTCGCGTCCTACTTCTGTTACCAGGCGCTCGGCCGCGACCTTTTGCCGGCGATGGATGAAGGCGGATTTATTCTGGACTATCTCATGCCGGCCGGATCGTCTTTGGAGGACACCAATCAGGTCCTGCTGGGGGTGGAGAAAGTTCTTACGTCCACGCCCGAGGTCGAGAGTACGTCGCGGCGGACGGGGCTCCAGTTGGGATTGGCCGCCGTTACGGAAGCAAATTCCGGCGACTTTGCGGTCAGGTTGAAACGCCAGCGTGACCGCGGAGTTGACGAAGTTATCTCCGATATTCGTGGGAAAGTGAACGAGCAATACCCGCAACTGGATGTGGAATTCATCCAGATTCTGCAGGACATGATCGGCGACCTGACCAGTTCCCCCGAGCCGATCGAGATCAAGCTGTTTTCGTCCGATCCCAAACTGCTGGAGGAATGGGGTCCCAAGGTGGCTGATCGAATCAAGAAGATCAGTTCTGTAGTGGACGTGAAGAATGGCATTGAAAACACGGTCAGCGGGTCGGCGATCGTGATGAATGTCGATCCGGTAGCTGCGGCCCGGGTTGGGTTTACCCCGCAAGAAATCGAGCTGGATGCGAGCGCGATTCTGCAGGGCGAGCCCGCGACTACGCCGGTGGTGGTGAACGACCGAGCGTATACGATCCGGATTCGGTTCCCGCAGGACACGCGGCTTACTCTGGAACAAATCCGAAATACCATCATCACCAGCAGCTCTACCGGGAAGACAGCGACGCTCGGCTCAGTTGCGGATTTTCAAAACGAAGCAGGACAGACGGAGATCATCCGCGAAAATCTGCAGCGGCGTATCGCGGTTACGGGGCGGTTTGAGGGCGTCAGCCTCGGCGAGGGGATGAAATCGGTGCAGCAGGCGGTGGCGGATTTGAAGCTGCCCTCTTCGATTCGCGTCGAATACGGCGGCACCTACCAGGAGCAGCAGAAGTCGTTTCGCGATTTGCTGGTTGTGCTGGTCCTGGCGGTTGTCCTAGTGTTCACGGTGCTACTGTTCGAGTTTCGCACTTTCGCGGCGCCTATCGCCATCATCGCTTCGGCGTTGCTCTCGACATCAGGCGTATTCCTCGCGTTACTGGTGACGCGCACGTCGTTCAACATCTCCTCGTTCATGGGCTTGATCATGGTGATCGGAATCGTGGCGAAAAACGGTATCCTGCTGCTGGATGCGGACCAACGTTTCAGGGCCGAAGGATCTTCGGTTCGCGATGCGATGATCCAAGCCGGGGAGCGACGGCTGCGGCCGATTCTCATGACCGCGCTGGCAACCATTGCCGGCATGATCCCCTTGTCGCTAGCGCTGGGCGCGGGCTCCCAGATGCTCCAGCCGTTGGCGATCGCGGTAATTGGGGGATTGCTCGCTTCGATGGTGTTGTCGTTAATCGTGACTCCGGCGGTTCACTATTACTTGAGCGGCGGTAAAGAAAAGACGGCTTGAATCATCGCCGCAGGTGCGGGGCGCGCGGGCACAGGCGTCCGGATCGGCGTTTGCATTCGGAATGCGGGTGCTGGCGCCCCTGTTCTCCCCGTCAATACAAAGATTCCCCGAGTGCCTGGGGCGTTTCCTCCACAGCAGCCAGTGGACCAATGCACGGCGAACAGCAGGCCATGAGTTTCGCGATCTATCTTATAGAAGTTGCGGGCCCAGGCTTCTGGTTTTGCCTGAGAAGCCGGCGCTGAGCGACCGAAGACCTGTCGCTGTTTCGACTGGTCAGGTTCGATGAGTCGACGGGAAATCGGTTTGTGCGGAGTACTGGTAGGACTAGAAAGGGCGCGCGGGTGGAATCGAAATTGTTGTGAATGAGTTGGATCGCATGGCCAGGTATACCGGACCAAAATTCAAACTTTCGCGCCGAGAAGGCGTCAACATTACGGGCTGAAGGTGAACGATAAACGGGTGAACGTTCTGTCCTATCTGGTACGTACGAACGACAAGATTGAGCTCCAGCCCTCGGCAGCCGCCATGGCGGCGGTGCAGTCTGAAATGGCAGCCCGCGGGTCGGTTGCCGAGTGGCTGGAAAGGGACTGGACTACAGCGAGGGTTACCCGAGTGCCTCGGCGGGGGGATGTTGAGCCGGATATCCGGGAGGATCTGGTAGTGGAGTTTTACTCGGCGCTGATGACACACGACGGAATTCGCCTACGGAACTCGAGGTGCTGGGCGAAAAGGGGATGCCTACAGACATGCAGAACGGCGCCACATCGCGCCGGCTATTCGAACCCATCAAGCTTGGCCGCTTCGAGCTACCGCACCGCATCACGATGGCGCCGTTGACGCGCTCGCGTGCCCGCCAGCCCGGCAACGTGCCCTCACCAATGAACGCCTGCTACTACCAGCAGCGCGCGTCAGCCGCGCTGATTGTCGCGGAAGCGACGCAGGTGTCGATGCAAGGACAGGGCTATGCCTGGACGCCGGGCATTCACAGCCGCGACCAGATCGAGGGCTGGCGTCTAGTTACGGAAGCGGTCCATAATGCAGGCGGCCAGATTTTTCTGCAGCTATGGCACGTAGGACGGATTTCGCATCCAAAGCTCCAGCCGGACGGCATGTTCCCCGTGGCGCCATCGGCCATCAAGCCCGCGGGGCAAGCGTTTATCGAGAACGAAACCGGCGAAGGCGAGATGGTTCCGTTTGTCACTCCGCGCGCTCTGGAGACCGAAGAGGTGCCACTCGTCGTCAGCCAATACGTGCGGGGCGCCATCAATGCGCTCGAAGCAGGTTTTGAAGGAGTCGAGATTCACGGCGCCAACGGCTATCTCATCGACCAGTTCATCAGCTCCAAAACCAATCACCGCACGGATCGGTATGGCTGGCCGGTTGAGAATCGGGCACGCTTTTTGACCGAAGTGCTGGAGGGTGTTCTTGAAGTTTGGGGACCCGATCGTGTCGGCGTGCGGCTGTCCCCGCTCGGCTCCTTCAACGACATCAGCGACGATCAGCCGGAAACAACGTTCGGCCACATTGCCGAGATTCTGAGCGGCTATCAGCTCGCTTACTTACACCTCGTTAACCCGGCGATCCCCGCGGTGGAGAGCAAGAAAGATCCCGAGCCGCCTGCAAGCCGCATGCTCGACCTAATGCGCGAGAAGTACCGGGGCACGCTGATGATCGCCGGCGGCTTCGACCAGGACACGGCCGAAGACTGGCTGGCCAAGGGGAGGGCTGACGTGATCGCCTTCGGACGCAAATTCCTGGCGAATCCGGATCTGCCGGAACGCTTCCGGGTCTATGCGCATCTCAACCGCGACGATCCATCGACCTATTACGGCGGCGGCGAAAAAGGATACATTGACTACCTGACGCTGGCGCAAGAACGAGGCGAGAAGCCAAAGCCTGCCTTCGACGAGAGGTGGCGATGAGTATGGTCACAGTGGCGTTGTACGTTGAGTTGGAAGCAAAGCCAGGCAAGGAACCGGAAGTGGAAACATTTCTGCGGGATGCCTTGCCGATGGTTCAACAGGAACCCGCGACTACAGCCTGGTTCGCGATCCGCATGGGTCCATCGACATTCGGCATCTTCGATGCTTTTCCAGACGAAGCAGGCCGGCAAACGCATCTCTCCGGCAGGGTTGCCGAAGCGCTTATGGCGAGGGCTTCGGAGCTATTTGCGCAGCCGCCCAAGATCCAGAAGATTGATGCTCTGGCAGCGAAACTTCCGTCGCAAGCCGCATCGCGCAATCCGACGCGGCCGGCCAGAACTGGAAATAGCCAGGAAGAGCGGATCCCGATGCAGGTCGGCTCCGAGCTTCGAATCAAGAACACGGGCGAGATTGTCATCGACAATCCCGAGGTGGAGCTGGCCGTGGAACCGAGGGCGGCAGACGCGACCCTCGCGTACAGGTTCAATCGAGACGCGAACGAGCACGTCCTGCGGTTGTTGGAACCGGTCGCTGACCACCAACATATGCGCGTCCATCGCCGCGACGACTAGAAACGGTTATTCCGTATGTTGCTTGCCAACGGCATTCTTAAAGACTGCCGGAGTTGCGAGCTGGGTCCGCCAGACAGGCCCACCGTCAAACAGGGGGCCTTCCAATTGAATGAATCCCGGAGCTCCGCCGTCCACAATCCACACGTGGGTATCGGCAGGTTGCTTTCCGATGATGGGCGCCACGATCCCCGCAATGCCTCCGATTTTCACTTTCACCACGTAATGGGTAGCATTCTTTTCCAACTTACCAACCGAGATAGGATCCTCAGCCTGGGGGCTGATTTGGAGCGTAACAACTCGCGGCTTCGGCGTGGCCACGACCATTGAGACGCTAGTTTGAGGCACACTCGGCTGGATATCCTTGATGATCGTGAGCATCAGACCGTTTGCCAGATCTGGTTTCAAATCAAGCTTCTCGGTCGTGACCCTTTCGGCTCCATCCTTGTCTTTGTACCGAACGGTGACTTCGCCCGTCGAAGCGTCGACAAAAGTATCTGTCTGTTGTGGAAACGAAGGACCCTTCTGGATGAGGTGATCGGTCAGGACCCGGAATGTGCCCTGCTGGGAAAAGTTCACCGTGTCGTCATAGAGAGAGCCATCTCTGAAGCGATAGGTTAAATGAGACGTTACACGATCGCCGCGGGCGACCTGAGTCATCTCGCCGTCGGCAATGGTCTTGCCGTCCAGGGTCTGGAGGGTAAGAAACCCATGCGTCAAACCCTCGGTGTAGCGCACAACCACTGGTTCGGCGAGCGTAATTTTTGACCACAGCAGACAGGCGGCGGCGAGAACGACTAGTCCAGCTAACTTCATACGACAGCGGAACTCCGTTCGGCTACTTAGTTCGGCTTCAGAACGACCTTGATGCAATCATCCGTCTTGTTCAGGAACATATCGTACCCTCGTGGCGCCTCATCGAGGTTCATACGATGAGTAATCACGAAGCTCGGATCGATCTCTTTAGCCTGGACGCGCTCGAGCAGCGGACGCATGTACTTCTGGACATGACATTGCCCGCTGCGGATGGTGAGAGAGCGGTTCATCAACGAACCCATCGGGAATTTATCGATGAATCCGCCGTAAACGCCGATCACGGAAACGATTCCCGCGTTGCGGCAGGATAGGATCGCCTGGCGCAGAGCGAGCGGCCGGTCTGTCTCGAGCATCAACGCCTGCTTGGTGCGGTCGTACGCGTAAGGTAATCCGGGAGCGTGCGCCTCCATGCCGACGGCATCGATGCAGGCGTCCGGCCCTTCGCCGCCGGTCATCTCGGTTAAGGCTTCGCGTACATCGACCTCTTCATAGTTCAGAGTCTCGGCGCCCGCTTTGTCGCGGGCCATACGAAGTCTTGCGGGAAAACGGTCGATGGCTATCACTCGTTCCGCTCCGAGCATGTAGGCACTCTTGATGGCGAACTGCCCTACGGGCCCGCAGCCCCAAACCGCGATGGTGTCGCCCTTCTGGATATTGCACATTTCCGCACCCATGTAGCCGGTAGGAAAGATGTCGGAAAGGAAGAGCACCTGTTCGTCGCTCAAATCGTCCGGCACTTTGAGGGGACCGACATCGGCGAAGGGAACCCTTGCATACTCGGCCTGTCCGCCCGCATATCCTCCGAGCAAGTGCGAGTATCCATAGACACCGGCGGGCGAATGGCCCCAAAAGGCTTCCGCGATACTGGCATTGGGATTGGAATTCTCGCATACGGAAAATAACTGCCGCTGGCACGCCAGACAGGCGCCGCATGCGATGGGGAACGGTACGACAACGCGGTCGCCCTTCTTGAGGTTTCGTACCTTGCGGCCCACCTCGACCACTTCGCCCATGAATTCGTGGCCGAGAACGTCGCCGCGCTCCATGGTGGGGACGAATCCGTTATATAAGTGCAGATCGGAGCCGCATATTGCGGTGGACGTGATCCTGACAATGGCGTCGCCCTGATTTAGGATTTTTGGATCGGGAACATGTTCCACGCGAACATCTTTCTTGCCCATCCAGCAGTTTGCTCTCATAAAATCTCCTTCTCGGAATTGGAAGATGTTGCCAGTTGTGTTAGTGGACTTGCGCCGGTATCCTCTCCGGCGGCTGAGCGGGATGCATTCCCGGAAATATGCTGGCATCAGAGTGCACGATCTCGCCCACCTCCATGATTTGTTTGAACGCGCGCAGGTCATCGTGAATCTGTAACTTTGGTACTGCACGCAGAAGCTTTGCGACATGGGCGGTTAACGGGCCCCCGGGAGGCTCAAACGAAAGTTCCACGGTGACGATGGTGCCACGGCCATTGGGGGCCTCCTTAAACGTCACTCGGCCGGCGTTGTGTATGTCCGATCCCTCGAGCGATCGCCAGGCTATCGTGCGGTTTGGCTCGTCATATACGATTTCAGCGTCCCACTCAACCGTGGTACCGAACGGCCCTTTGGCTTTCCAATGGGATGTCTGAGGCCCGGTCCGCTGAACGGATTCCAGGTGCTTCATGAAGGACGGGAGCCTTTCCAGGTCGGTCCAGAATCGGTACACTTCGTCGGGCGGGCGATTGACGGTGATCGATGAGACGATTTTGCGACGGCGCGAAGAATGTTTCCCTCCGTCTTCGCTGAGCTGTTGAGCACACATCACGTCAAGGGCCGTCACGCCCAGGACAGCGGCGGTCGCGACAACGGCCCGAGTTTTATGGGTGTGCCGGGCTGACGTAAGAGAAGCTAAGTCCAGCAGATCTCCACCCACGCGACCCCAGACCCATCTGGCGGGTCGGGGTTCGGACAAGATGCCCACCCCGGAGGCGATTTCGCGGAGGCCATAGGTACGGAGAACCTTTCGAGTCTTGATTTCATCGCGCACCCCGATAAGGGCCGCGACCCTGGACGGCGCAGCGACCTCGGCTACACCGAGCGCAATGCTAAACCATCCCAGCCCGCCGGAAAGACGTTCATAGAAGTCGCGGTTCGCCATCCGATGCGAGCCGCTGTTATGTTGCAAGTTTCCCCTCATCTTTTACCTCCACTGCGTGAGTGTTGCGTCTCCCGTAGGAGAATCTTTTCAGAGCGAGGCGCGTGCACACCTGCGCCGAGAGGAGTCTCTTTAACTCCGCTCTCCCGGTTAGATCAGTACGTGACGATAAGGTTGCGGGATTTGTGGACTACCGGGCAGGGGCGGTGAGCATTGCCGTCCAGGAATCTTCATCGTGACCGATGCTCAGCAAATTGGCGGCTCGAACCAATGGCAGCCGCAGCAGTTTCGGATCTCGCTCAATTCGTCCCAGGAGCTCAGAGTCGGAGAGCTTGAGATACTTCAGACCAGCATCAATGTACGCCTTGCTGTCGGTGTCGAGCAGTCCGGCCAAACCGAAGCGCTCAATAAACCGCTTGATTTCCCCAGGCGACATGGGCTTCACCTTCAAGTCCACCACCTGAATCACAGCACGGCGCTCCTTGAAGAATCGCTCAGCGGCGCGGGTCGATTGCGAATTTTTGAGGCCGAAGATCTGAATAGTCAGCAAGCTGATCTTCGCGTGTCGGACACCTTAGCGCGAGCGGCCGTCGCGCTTGCCGTCCGGCTCGGCGAGAGGACCCACTTCGACTTTCGCCTGCGTGTTGGCGAGGGGCCCGAGCTCAGCCGCTACGCCGCGAGCTATGGCAGCCGTCTCGCTGCCCGCCTGGAAGCACGTGAAATCCGGGCGGTCACGCCATGCAAAAGGCCCGCACAGCCGCCTACCTGCTGAAATCGCGGCATCGTGGACAACATTGATCAAGCGCTCGTAATCGGGGGAGCCCTGCGCGTAGCCCGAGAAGTTTCCGAGGTCGCCGCTAGCCGCAAAGATGGCCGTCACACCAGGGACCTTGGCGATCTCATAGGCATTCTTGATACCTTCGAGCGTCTCGATCATCAAGATCAGCACGATATTATCGTTAATAGTGGCGCGATATCCGCCAGGGACGCCGCCCCACATCGAGGCGTCAAAGGCCTGGCCGCCGCCGTTGCTGCGTTTGCCGAGCGGAGGGTAATAAGTCCAATCCCGCGCAGCGATGGCCTCCTCGACAGTATCGACGGTGGGCACCACAACGACGAGAGCGCCCGCGTCGGTGGCATGCTGGATCTCACGTTCATCCGCATAAGCGACGCGAACGCCCGGAACCGCTTTCGCGTAGGGACAAGCGCGCCACATGCGGGCCACCTGCTCCCAATCGCGCGCGTTGTGCTGCATTTCCGTCCAGATGAAATCGTAGCCGGCGTTGGCCATCGCGCAATAGGTTTCCGGATCGGTGGCGCTGAACACGGTGCCGCCGGTGACTTTGCCGCCCTGCATCATCTTGACCTTCACGGGATTCCAGATTTTGGAACCGGCGGGTGGGTTGAAGGCGGATCCGTACTTCCAGGTGGCGGCATTAAAGGCTCCCGCATTCACGGCTCCAGGCGGCGCCGTAGTTATCGCGCCGCTTTCCTTGCCGGCGGGCGCGGCCAGCGGAAACTTGAGCTTTCCTGCGTCGGCGTTGTTAGCGTAAGGATCGGCGCTGGCCTTCGGCGGTTGCACGGCCGGGGGGGCCTGCTGCCCCAAAGACTGAAATGTGACAATCGCGACTGCCGCGGATAACGTCACGAAAAGAATCACGCGCTTCATTCCACTGTCCTCCTTCACGCTGCTGCGATCCGGATTTTATCAGATTAATGATGAGCGTGCGTGAACATTAGGAACAGCCGCGTCGGTCGGCCTGCGTGAGCGGACTTGGATTTCAGCGCTGCTGACTGAGCCGCGTGCACACGCTCGGGATTGCTTCTCCGTCGGGTTGCTGAAATTTCGCGCAGGTCTGTGCCAGCGCTTTGCCGGCTCCACTGATCTCTTCACGTAACGACCACAGCAACTCAAGACCTCGCTGATCGCGGGCGTTCCTGGCGACCAGTATCAGGCCCATGACGAAACGTGATCGCGCCACTTTTCCGTCAAGGGCCAGCGACTGGCGAATCTGGAGCTCGGCCCGGTCGTACTGCCGGGTGAGATACAAAGCATAGGCCAGATTGGAATGGTTCACAGCATCTCGCGGCAACATACGAACCGATTCCTCCAGCTCTGTGATGGCCAGCGCGGTCTTGCCGATTTTCAGGTATTCGACTCCCAGAGAACTGTGCGCGTAGGGAATCGCCGATGGTTCGTGGAGAGCGTCCTGAAAGGCTGCGATCGCCTTGGCAGAGTCGCCCTTCTCGGAGTAGCGGTTTGCCGTCCGGAGCAGTTTCTTAGCCTTTCCCGACAGCGGAAGACGAAGCTGCTCGATCGATACGGTTCCAGCAGACATGTCCTCGCCTCGACGCACGGGGATTTCTGGTAGCGGGTTGAGATCAAATGCAAGCGGCGAAGTCAAAGAGGCGGGAAAGCGCCCCTCTGGTACCAAGCCATGCAGTTCGTACATTTCAATCTGGGAGATCGGCGGCCTGAGGCCGGGCTCTTCCTGCGGATCGAAGAAACTGTTATGCTGCGTTCCGGAAAACTGAATCCCATACTGCTCGTACGATCCTGATCCTGTCTGCGCCAGCAGACCAGGACATAGAGCAAGCGCCCCCAGGAGCATACGAGAGACACCTTTGACGCTGGAAAAGAGTACGACGGACATATTTCCTCCAGTTAAAGAAGCGTTGGAAAACTTCACCTCGCGGTGGGGACAGACTGGGGAAAATGCTGTGCGACGGGGCTGAAGTGGCGAACTACGTTCACCACATACAATCAGCATAGGGCGTGCCCTGGGCCGTGTCCAATCGAAATTGTTTATGCAGCCGATGAGCGGAGATCAATTAGGGTAAATCTCCTAGTTATCGTTCAATGCACGGTTTATTGCAGAATCATTTCATACATCCATACCGGCGAGAGGAGGCTGGTGAGCCTCCTCTCTGATCCACCGAACAACGCTACTTGCCGGAAGTAAGCGTGAGAGCAACTCCCTTCAGCATTCTCTTGGGGGAGTGCAAGTTAAGTTCGTAGGTCCATCCGGCGGCTGCGATATTGGTGAGCTCCATGCGCTCACTCGCATCGGCAGCGAATGTAAGCGGGCGCGCGGGTTTGGCCGGCGTGTCGAGAGTGCGCGCGAACACAATTGTCTGCACCTTCGTCTCTTCGTTCTCAAACAGGAGAATGGACGTGGTGTGCGCAATCGGGCTGATTGCGTAGGGTCCGGCCGGCATGGTGGTGCCCGACGCGGAGAACCCGAAGGGGATGCGTGCATGCATGGTCTCGGCCGACGCCGAGCTAAGCGCACCTAATAGAGAAGCCAGCAGAACGGCTGATTTCAAGAGATTCGTTTTCATAGACAATATTTCCTTTCGATGCCCAAAGGGCGGGTTTTGTGAGTGAACCGTAAGTGCGCACATGGCAACGCGCGCAGAAAGGAATCTTCGGCAGGGAATGATTCTAAGGAGAAAAAGCCGGGGCGGGGGCTACTTTTACGAGCAAAACTGCGTTTGCTCTGACAATTTCAGTCTACCCGATCCGGACCATTTGTCAAGAAGAAAGCGCCTGGTGGCCGGAACATGCCCGCTACAGAATGTTCCTAAGATCCTGAACATTTCGTAACAGCTTCTAGGGAAGCAGGTAACCGGCGTTGGCCAGGATCGCTCGCCCTTCAGCGCTTAGTAGAAATGAGCTAAACCATTTTGCATCTTTTACGTGTGACGAAGCCGTGACGATTCCCATCGCCTGTTCGATTGGATGGTAGAGATGGGAATCGATCTTCAAAACGGTGCCCTGATCCTTCAGCACCAGCGAATAGGCAGTGAAGGCAGCGTTCGCACTGCCCGACGCCGCGAATTGCTTAGCCATGCTGATACTGGTTCCATAGACGAGCTTGGGCTGGACGGCGTCCCAAAGACCTGCGTTCTTTAGCACCTCCACAGTTGCCTGACCATACGGAGCCAATTCGGGCTGGGCGATGGCGATGAACCGAATTTGCGGTCCGGCGAGGTCCTTCAATTCGCGAACACCGCTCTTCTCGCCGTCGGGGATCCACAAAGCAAGTTGACCGAGTGCGTAGACGGCGCGACTGTCACTGGTGATCTTGCGGTTGGACACGAGGGAATCGACATGTTCAGTATCGGCGGCGGCAAAAACGTCGAACGGGGCGCCATTCTCGATCTGCGTGGCTAGCTGCGCCGTGGATCCGTAACTAAAGATAACTTCCACGCCAGTCTTCGCTTTAAACGCACGTCCAACCTCGCCAAACGCGTCGGTCAGGTTGGCTGCCGCCGCGACGGTCAGCTTGCTTTCAGAAGCTCGCGGGGTATTGCAGGAAGCGAGAAGTACAGCCGCGCACAAGATCGCTCGAGCGAGTCGGGGGTACATGGAGCGTTGTGTTAATTATATGCCGTCTTGTTGACACTACAGGTAGTGTGTTGTGTTAACATAACTCCGTCGTTCTTGCACAACACTTTTATGGCGACGCGGATTCAAACAACATCCATCTTAATGTGGGGGTTAATTGTCGCTTCGACGAACTGTTTCGGCCAAGCGGGCCGGGCCGAACTCTTTGGCACGATCACGGACCCTTCCGGCCTTGCGATTCCCAAGACCCACGTCGATGCCGAAGACCAGGCGACGATGGTGCGGTATTCGGCTGCCTCGGATGAACGCGGCGAGTATCATATCCTGGGCTTACCCGCGGGTCAGTACTTGGTGACCGTGGAGCAACCTGGTTTCCGCACCTACCGGCAAGCGGGCATTACTCTGCGGCTGGGCGATCGCACAAGGTTAGACGTGAATTTGGACATCGGCCAGCCGTCTCAAGCAGTCGAGGTCACCGCGTCGGCGCCCCTGGTGCAAACTGCCAGCGGCGACGTGAGTCTGAACGTCGAAGAAAAGAAAATATCCACGCTGCCGCTGGACGGACGCACCTTCATCCCGTTGTTGACACTCGCGCCAGGGGTCGCGTTACCGGGAGGGGGCTCTATTCTCGCCAGGATCAACGGCAGCCGGCCGCGCACGAACGAGTATATCTACGACGGCGTCAGCGTGCTACAGCCGGAGCCGGGGCAGGTGGCTTATTACCCGATCGTCGACGGAATGGCCGAATTTAAACTCAATATCAACGCATACTCTCCCGAGTACGGCCGGTCGAACGGCGGCACCGTGATGGTGATTGGAAAATCCGGGAGCAATGAGTTCCACGGCAGTCTGTTTGAGTTTTTCCGCAACGAAGCATTGAACGCGAGGAATCTATTCGCCCAACCGGGTCCGAAGCCCCAGTTCCGACGCAATCAATACGGAGTAACCGTGGGCGGGCCGATTCAAACCAACAAGACATTCTTCTTCGCAGATTGGCAGGGGACGCGGCTGCGGACCGGCATTACGCGATTCAGCGTGGTTCCCACGCTGGCGCAACGGCAGGGAATCTTTACCCAACCGATTTTCGATCCAGCCAGCTCGCCGCGCACACAATTTGTAAACAATACAATTCCGACGAACCGTTTCGACGCCCTGGGAATTCAAGTGCTTCAGCATTACCCGCTACCGAACGTCGCCGGCGCGAATAATTTTGTACGAACCGCGACCGAGCCGGACAACCAGGATCAGGCCGACTTTCGGGTGGACCGTTATTTCGGGGAAAAGCATCGGGTGTTCGGACGGTACACTCTCTTCCGAGACGACGATACGCCGGTCACTCCGTTGCCCGACGGAAGCGGAAGTCTAACTACCGGCGTGATCGGCCACGCGATTACACGCGGCGACGCAGTCGTTGGTGACTATAACTGGATGCTTTCGCCTTCGGCTCTGAACCAGTTCCGAGTCGGCTATTCCAGGCGCGACCTTGCCCAGACTTCCCTTCAGAATGGCGGAATCACGGTGCCGGGCCTGCCGGCAAATTCGTTCGGATCGGTGTTGCCGATCTTCACGGTCACAGGACTCCAGCAAATCGGTCCGACCAGCGCCGCGAACTCGAATTTCACGACCTCCATCACGGAGTTCCTGGATACGTTCACGTTGGTGCGCGGCCGGCACGCCTTCAAGTTCGGAGCTGATATTCGGCGCGAAGCTCTGGACGTTCTTAATCCACCTAATCCAACGGGATCGTTTGCCTTTACCACCACCGGCACGAACAGCTCCGCGGTTTCAGGAAGCGGAAACGCGCTGGCCTCGATGCTTTTGGGGCAGGTGAACGCGTTCAGCATCGACATCCAGAAGCAAATGATTCAGCCGCGAGCTCATATCGCCGAGTTTTTCATCGGAGACGACTGGAGAGTTTCGCCGCGCCTGATGCTCAATATCGGCACCCGCTACACTCTCAATTTCCCCTCCACGGAGAAGAACGATCAAGGGGCGGTGTTTAATCTGAACACCCAGGTTCTCGATTTTCCCCACACCGCTCGGGAGGTGCATTGGGGCGACTTCGGTCCTCGTCTCGGACTCGCGTATCGGATTGGCGATAGCTGGGTGATACGTTCCGGCTATGGCATGGTTTTCTTTGAGCAGACCGGCATCACGACGCCCTTTACGATCCCGCAATTTCCGTTCGTTCAGACGGTGGGTCAGCAATCGCAAGATAACGTGAACGCTGCGTTCGGACTGTCCAGCGGGCCCACGGCTCAAGTGACGGCGCCGAATCCGAACTCGGGGTTGGGGCAAGGAGTTTTTGGCGTGGATCGCCACAACGGTTCGGGCTATTCGCAGCAATGGAACTTCACAGTTCAAAAAACAATCGGAAAGAACTGGAACGTGGAGGTTGCGTATCTGGGCTCGAAGAATACACGGCTCGGCATACCCGACGCGAATATCAATCAGCTCCCCTCGCAATACCTCGCCCTGGGCTCGGCGCTTTTGACAAGAGTTTCGAATCCGTACTTCGGACAGATTCCGGCCTCGTCGTCTCTCGGAGGGACGACGATCGCCCAACAACTGCTGCTGCGGCCGTATCCGCGCTTCACCAACGTGGCTCTGTTCCGCGACAACGTTGGCAACTCGACCTACAACGCGGCCGCTGCAAAACTGGAGAAGCGCTTCTCGAACGGCTTGACGTTGACGGCGTCCTACACATTTTCGAAGCTCATCGACGATGCCTCGACAGTGTTCTCGCAGACCATCTTCACGGGACCCGTCCTGGGTACGACGGGAGCCGCGGACGCCAACAACCGGCACCTCGAGAAGGATCTTTCGACCGGCGACATACCTCGGATTTTCGCGCTGGGCTGGGTGTACGATATTCCGCGATTGTGGAAGATCTCGGGCTGGCAGATCGCGGGCCTGGTTCGCATACAGGCGGGAGACACCGTAGCAATCAGCCAGGCGACCAACAACAACTCTAGCTTAGGTTTTGCGGTTCAACGGCCCAACAGAGTCAGCGATCCGAACGGGTTTGATGGCCGCAGTGTGGCCAGATTCTTCAACACAGCGGCCTTTACGGGCGCGCCGCAGTTTGTGATCGGGACGATCTCGCGCAACCCGATTCGCGGACCAGGGCTTCAGAATGCGGATGTGATGATTGGAAAGACGTTTCGACTGACGGAGCGGGTGAGCCTGGAAACGCGCGCGGAAGCTTTCAATGTGTCCAACACTCCTCCGTTGAATGATCCAAACGCAAGCTTTGGAAACGCGGCTTTCGGTTCGATTACTAGTGCGGGTAATCCGCGCGACTGCGAATTTGTCGCGAAGGTGCATTTTTAGCGAGAGGTGTCGATCCGCAAAATGGGGACAGTCAGCCGGTGTCCCGGCAGGAAGACTCCTGCCTTGTATGGCCGTCTCGCACGGGACACTGGTGACTGTCCCCATTTTGAAAGTGACTGCCGACGTTACAATGTGAGCTAGTCATGAAGACGCGCGTCCAAAACCGCTTGGCCGATGTTCGAAAGAGCAGAGGCGTGGGCGCATCCGACTTGGCGCGCCGCGTACGGGTGAGTCGCCAGACGATTTACGCGATCGAAGCCGGGACCTATGTTCCCAATACTGAAGTCGCGCTGAATCTTGCGCGGGAGCTCGAGGTCACGGTTGACGAGCTTTTTTTACTCCAGGACGGGGTCCCTCAGGTGCCCGAATCGCTTGCCGCAGAGGTGCTAAGCGCCGGGCCGCAGGTAAGCGGTCAGCCAGTGCGAGTCTGCCAGATAGGGTCGCGCTGGGTCAGCGTACCGGTTAGCGCCTCTCCATACTACATGCCGGAAGCCGACGGCATCATCAAGCGAACTGGACGAACGAACGGCCGTGCGGACCTGGTGGTGTTCGCGAAGGAAGAGGCATCTCAGAAACGACTGGTATTGGCGGGCTGCGATCCAGCTACCGGTCTTCTGGCGCGCATGGTGGAGAAGATCAGCGGCGTAGAAATCGTCTCCGCTGCCGCCTCAAGCAAGCTCGCACTCACCTGGCTTAGCGAAGGGAAAGTACACGTCGCTGGCTCGCATCTGGAAGATCCGAAAACCGGAGAATTCAATCTGCCGTACATTCGCAAACAGTTTCCGGACGAGGATTTCAGCGTCGTCACGTTTGCGCGATGGGAGGAAGGATTTGTCGTCGCGCCGGGAAATCCGAGGCGCGTGCGCAAGATTGAGGATCTGGCGCGGAAGAATGTCAGATTCGTGAATCGAGAGCCGGGCTCAGGAAGCCGCGGGCTGTTGGACAAACTTCTGGAGAAGGCCGGGATGGATGCGGAGACGGTTCAAGGCTATGATCGGATCGCGCAGGGTCACCTTGCGGCTGCGTATTGCGTAGTTTCCCGGGAGGCAGACGTTTGCGTGGCGACGCGGTCTGCCGCTCAGACCTTTGGACTGGATTTTGTTCCTCTACATAGCGAGCGCTACGATCTGGTGATGCGCAAGCGCACGGCCGATCTGCCGGCGGTGAAGGCTTTCCTCGATGTGCTGCAGCGAGCCACACTGCGCCGCAAGCTGGAAGTGCTGGCCGGTTACGATACTTCGCAGACGGGCACGCTGGTTTCGTAGACGGTTCATTGGGGAGAACCGCAAGCAGTGGCTCGGCCACTCTTTGGGTTTTGAACGTTATCCCAAATGGTCGTCTTACGCCCGTCAGCGCAAATCGCAACGGCCTTCTGGCCGTTCTTGGACTGGATGTGAAGAACCGCGCCCTGGCTATCGCCAACCCCTTCGCTCATTCCGACGTCGATCAGGAAAATCAATCCGCGCCACTGGAACATCTCACCCGCGTTGCGCTGTCGAGAGTCATCAAAAAGAACCGCTTGGTGTTGGTGGCCCTGCACCAGGTGGGCCACGCCGAGAGCAGCCGTATAGCGAGCCAGGAGTTGCTCAGCGCTTCGATGGGGACCGTCTACCTCGAACCACGATTTTCCACCAGGCCCTTCCTCGCCTATGCGAGCTTCGAGCATTGAATCCTGGCCGACGAGTTGCTTACTGCCAAAGCCATCTTTGCTGACGCCGTTCTGCAAATCAGCAGTGAGCTGCGAAAGGGTACGGCCGCCAGTGTTGCCGGCATGCGAGAAGAACCAATCGCACACCCGGGCGCCGAAGGGCAGCAAGCACATGAGTTGTCCCACGTCCCCACGGCAAGCCGCGACATCCGCGGGCGTAAGACCGCCGGCGCGAAGATCATTGGCGAAATCTTTCACCTTGTTGGCAGTCGGATCGGCCAGGAACTCCGCCTCATGGTTGCCCATCAGAATTACGACCTGGCCACCTTGCCGCGCCGAGGAGTCGCGCAGAGACCGAACCAATCGAAGCACCTCTACGGAATGGGGTCCTTTGTCGATCAGATCACCTGTGAACAGCAGGACAGCGCGGCCGGCAATCCAAGTTACTGTGCGGGATTCGGTGGCACGGATTTCAATGATTCCCGCGGCGCTGAGCAGTTTCACCAGGCGATCGTAGTCGCCGTGTACGTCTCCCACGGCAAAGATGTCTTCGGTCGTATCGATCTGTACGATAGCCGGGTGCTTCGCCCAATCACGGGAGACTTTGCTCTGAGGAAAAGCCGCCCCGGCCCACAGCAACAGGGCGCAGCCCACGCGGTGAATTCTCACGGACACCTAGCGCTTCGGCGCGTAACCGATCGTCAACGAGACCATCAAGCTACGTCCCGGCAGCAGCGTTAGAAGATCGCCACCCGCGGGTGTAAAAGGGGCCGCCGAGGTTGCCGCTACGGCCGGCGATATTCCCGTGATGTTGTGGTTGTCGAACAGGTTGTTGACGCTTAGCCCGATTCGGCTCCCACGGAGGAATGACGCGTTTTTCACGGTGTAATTGACGAACACATTGGAGACGTTGAAGGGATCGATTTTGACCGCCTGGTTGACACTGCCGTTGTCGTTGTACATCCGGCCGACACGTTTGTTGAAGAAACCCTCGTCCCAGTTCCGGTGCTGCCACGTCACCCCGACGGTTTCGGTGTCTCGCGGAGCGTTCGCTACCCACAGGCTCGTGTTTTCGTACTTGGCGGCGCCCAGGGTTCCGTTAAGATACAGACTGACGCCACGGGCAAGCACGATGTTGCTTTCCGCTTCGACGCCCTTGGTGTTCGAGGGGCCGGTGAGAACGTATATGAGCTCGGTTTGATTGTCCGGATTGTTAATCGCCGAGTAAGGATTCTCGAAATGGATGTGATACGCGTTCACATCCAGAGTCCAGCGATTGAACTTTAGTACCGTACCAGCCTGGTAGGTCTTGGCCACGGTCTGCTTCGGCGGCGTTCTCACGGTACCGGCGGGCACATCGAATGCGCTGGTCGGCGGGATTACGCTGCCTTCGCCGAACTGGGCATACACAGACCAGTTTCTCTGCAAGCGGTAACGCGCTGCGACTGATGGCAGCCACTTGTTGAAGTCAACGCTGTGCGGGTAGAAGGCGACACCGCCAATGCAGGTCTTGGTCTTGTCAAGAACGCCGCCCAGGCAACCTACGGCCTTGCCGTTGTCCTGGTATTGCTCGAAGTGCATGTCGTAGCGAGCGTCTTTGATCCCGGCTGTCACAACCAGTTTTGGCGTGGCTCTCCACTCATACTCGGCATACGGCTGGTAGGTTTGAGTGATGAAGTGTTCGTGGAAGTTCGGTGTGATGGTGTCCGCCCATGTAAAAGGAGAGGACGGATACTGATAGCGGTCGGTATAAGCCCAGTCGTACCAAATGCCTGTTCGGAAGACTCCCCATCGAGACTCGTGGCTGAGCGTGACGGTGTCCCCGATATGGTTCGCGCCATTGAGCTTGTCGACCCCGCTCGTTACAGAGAGCGTTGTCAGGTTCTTCTCCAGGTTTTGCTTATTCCAATACCGGTAAGTACTGGCCTTATTGTCCAGCCGCCAGCCATGGCCCAGGTCGGCATTGAGGCCGATGTAGCCGAAGTCCGTTTGTACGTGGTAGAAGCTGTAGCCATAGAAGAAAGGGCTGGTTGGATCTCCATTCAACAGATAGTTATCGCCAAACTGTGCCACCTGAGCCCGGTTCGGCGCGTTGGTGTCCGGCGTATTGGTCCAAAGATCGATGAGCCCGAAAAACGCTGTCAGGACTGTTTTGTCCGTGAACTTATACTGATACTTCATCGAGCCGGCGACTCGCTTCTGGTAGTTGTAGGTCTGGTATCCGTCAGACAGCAATTGGTGAAGGTCGAGTATCAGACTGGATTTTTTCTCTTTCAAACCGAACTGCCCGGAATCAAGACTCAGATCGAACAAGCGGGTGTTAAAGGATCCATACGAGGCAGTGGCTTTGATGTCCGGGCTGGATGGCACGTCGTGAGACAGGAGGTTGATCGATCCACCGAAGTTCGTCGGACCAACGTTTGAAGCGCCTCCCGGGCTGCGGTCGAAGTCGACGCCGCCAATCCACTGGCCCGGGAAAAAAGCCCACGAGTGGTGCGTGGGAGAGTTCGTATCCTGAAACGGAATGCCGTCGAAGGTCATGGTATATTGACCATCGCTGAAGCCGCGGAAATATGTCTTTCCCTGACCTAGCCCGACTCCGTTGGAATTGACGCTAAACGTGCCGGGCGCCATCTGGATAACCTCGTTAAAATCCGCGAGCGGTGAAGCGAAGTACTTGATGAACTGCTCGGTGACTTCCGTTCTGGCGGACGTGGCATCGAGGGTGTTTCCGGAAGGCGCGAGCTGCGCCGCGACCGAAGCGGCCGCCTCCACTGTGACCGTCTGGGTTACATTTCCAACGCTCAGGGGGATCGAGATGTCCTCCGTTCCAGAGGCGGCCACCTGCTGCCCCACGCGGCGGGTGGTGGTAAACCCGGCCGCCGAAGCCTCAATCGTATATACGCCGGCAGACAGGCCGCCGGCTGCGAAACGACCTTCTGCATCGGTTGTAGAGGTGTGAAGGGCTCCCGTCGCTTCGTTCTTCACAGCGACGCTGGCGTTCGGGATAGCTTTCCCAGCCTGATCCAGTACGGTCCCGGCGAGGGATGCTGAACCTGATTGCGCATGGAGCAGATAGGGTCCTGAGGCGCTAACAAATAGTACGAATACAAATATCCACAGCGAACGGAGAGATCGCATAAGAACTCCTGAACTTGAACTGGGTACGAAGGTGATGGTAACTTCCGCAAGTTACAAGGAACTTACGGTCGCATAAAAGACGCGTGAATGGATCTGCAAATTGGCCTTCACGGAAGGTTTATGCAACGTACATCGGGCTTGAGCACGAAGCAATTTAATCTTAGGGCTAATGATTCAACGAATCGTCTTCATCGCCCTGAGCGCCGGCATCGTGTCCTATGGCCAGGGATTCAATACCGACCAACCCCGCGTCGCCGATGCCCCAGTTGTTCGAGAACAGGATCCAGATCCAATGCTGGAGAAGGCCCGCGAGCGCCACTTTGTGGACCGCGCAAATCGGGTAGCGGCGCTCTGGACTAAATTATCCAAGGAATACAACGAACGGCACGCCTTCAACATCAAGCTCGCTCGCGAGATCTCGAAGGCATTCCGTGATTTGGAAAACGATGAGAATTGGCCGAAAGATCGTTCGAAATAGGGCCGAGCCGGCGTTTATGGAAGTTTCATCTTTTAGACACGATATTAGAAATAAACTGCGATAGCGTGATTCCGAGGTGCAATCACAATGGCTCCAACGATGGCAACAGATATGGCAGAACCTGATATTCAGCGTGAACCGTGGACACTAGATTCTCCAGTTGAATCGGCTGTGGTTCCTACGAACGATGAGATCGCGAAACTGGCGTATTCGTTGTGGGAAGCGCGAGGCGGAGTAGGCGGTTCGGCCGAGGAGGACTGGTTGACTGCCGAAGCCGCACTTCGTCAGTAAAGAGCGGGCCGGTAAACCTCAGCCAAGCCGGCCGGTGACGTAGTCTTGCGTGCTCCGCTCGGCTGGCTGCAGGAAGACTGCGTCCGTCGGACCAAACTCGACCAGGCGGCCCATCAGGAAAAACCCCGTGTAATCCGCGATGCGGCCTGCCTGCTGCAGGTTATGGGTCACCATCACTACGGTGCACTCGTCGCGTAGCTGTAAAACCGTTTCTTCCACCTTCGCCGTCGAAATAGGATCCAGGGCAGAGCACGGCTCGTCGAGTAACAGTACTTGGGGATCGATGGCGAGAGCCCGCGCGATACAAAGGCGCTGCTGCTGGCCGCCGGAAAGCGATAGGGCAGACTCGGACAGCTTATCCTTCACCTCATCCCAGAGCGCAGCCTTCTTCAAGCTCTTTTCGACGATCTGCCCCAGCGTACGCTTGTCACTGACGCCGCCAATGCGAACCCCGTAAGCGACGTTTTCGAAGATCGACTTTGGAAATGGGTTCGGCCGTTGGAAAACCATTCCAACCCGCCTCCTCAGTTGGGTGACCTCCATTTCTTCAACATTCATGCCGTCCAGCACTAGGCTGCCGGTTGCGCGAGCTCTCGGAATCATGTCGCTCATCCGGTTGATGGCCCGTAGGAAAGTCGACTTTCCGCACCCCGACGGTCCGATCAGTGCCGTGATCCGGTGCTGATGAATGTCCAATGAAATGTCATGCAGGGCCTGGAACGTTCCGTAATAGAAGCTGAAGCCCTCCGCTCGCAACTTGATGACCGAAGGCGAGCCGGCGAGCTGCTCACTACGAACCCGAACTGCCGGCGCCGACAACTGGAGAGCCATCCTCGCGGCCGCGCCGGAGGCGAAACTGGTGCTCATGATAGTTATGAGAGGTGCTGATTCGTGAGGCGGAGCGCACAGCTTAACATTCAAGAATTACAAATTGATGACAACAGGCGGGCACGGCTTGTAACGCATCTTCGGTTACAGCTTTTCGAAACATTTCTTATTGAAAGTGTTTCATTAAAGATTCATCCAGTGTACACGGACGCTTAAGCTGCATTGGTGAAGCTGGATGCATGAAAGCAATGCGTATTCACTTCCAGTGGTCGCCGGGCTTTTCAGTGGAGTCTTTTTGTGCCGGTGTATCCCTGCATTCGCATACCCTGCACTCGCGCGAGCCGCTCGACTTCTTCTATCGCGCGGCGAAACATTCATGGCTGGTGCGAACTCTCCTGCGCCAGGTAGAACAGCGGTACGAAGCGGTTCAAGGCGCGCACCTGGACCTGGCGCGGGGGTGGTGGACTCCTCCGCTAGCGCCTCTGGATGCATATAATCTTGAATCCGACCAGATCAAAGCGATGGGCCTGAGTCCACTGGTCTCACTTACGGATCATGACAACATCGAAGCTCCCACATCGCTTCAGGCAGTGGACGCGACGCGCAAGATACCTGTTTCCATCGAGTGGACCGTGCCTATCCGCGATACCTTCTTTCACCTGGGCGTTCACAATCTGCCTCCGCTGCGTTCACGCTCTATTGTGAGCCGGATGCAGGAGATTACCGCAAAGCCGAAGGCGGCTGCCCTGAAGGAAATGTTCGCGGCGCTGCATGCGAGCCCGGGTACACTGGTTGTGCTCAACCATCCGATGTGGGATGAGAAGGGAGTCGGCGCCGATGCGCATCGTGCGGCCCTACTCGACTTACTCGGTCAATGCGGCGAGTGTATCCACGCCATCGAGTTGAACGGGCTCCGTCCATGGGATGAAAACCGCCAGGCGATCCTGCTAGGGCATACCTGGTCGAAGCCCGTCGTCTCGGGTGGAGACCGTCATGCGCTGGAGCCGAACGTCATGCTCAACCTCACCAACACCACGAATTTCGCTGAGTTCGCGACCCAGATCCGAAGCGGCCACAGTGACGTGCTGGTGGGCTCACGCTACCGGGAGGGGCACGTTGCGCGCATCATCCAAGACGTCGTCGACGTACTCAGCACCTACCAAAACCATGGGCTCGGCTGGAGAGAGTGGCCAGACCGGGTGTTTTACATGCTCGAGGACGAGAAGATACAGTCGTTGTCCCAGATTTGGGGGACTCGGCCACCCGCTCCCGTGGCTGTGTTCACAGGGTGCATGCACCTGGCGGGACGAGCGCCGTGGCGCCAGGCTCTTCGGACCGCCACGTGGCGCCCTGAACACGTTGTGCTTTAACGACCCTTCCCGGCCCATCGGGGAAACCCCTTAAAGAAAATTTCGCTCCTGCCGATAGCACTAGCGCATGACATGGCTGGTGCGATTCCGGATTTCGCGGATTCTGGCGCTTGCCCTACTCTCGCTCGGATGTTTAGCGGCTGATAATCAGGGCGGCAGCATCGTAATAAAGGATGGCTTCGTATTTGTAGATACCATCATTAATGGGCGCGGTCCTTTCCGGATGCTGGTTGATACCGGAACGACTACTTCCCTGCTGGCTCCGGATTCGGCCACAGCGGCCGGCTTAGCGTACGATCACAGGGTAGTTTTGATCTCATTGGGTGATGAAACGCTAGTTGCAGCGACTTCGACCGGCGAGCTACGAGTAGGATCAACCACAGCCACCGGGGTGGAGATCGCGGTCGCGCCAATCGGCCACGTTCGCAAGATCGATCGAGGCGCCCATGGCATACTTGGCCAGAGTTTCCTTTCGAGATCGGCCTACTTGATCGATTACGCGCGCAAGAAGCTGTGGCTAGGCGAGGATGCAATGCGACGGGCGGTGGAATTGCCCTTGATCCTTTCCGCACAGCAAACTAACGGACGAACTATCCTGCCGGTAACGCTTCAGGCGGGCGGGCCCTTCTGGCGGCTCACATTAGACAGCGGCGCGAGCAATTTGATCGTGAACTGCAACAAGCGGTGCCCGATGATCACAGATCTGCGCAGCGACGGACGAATCATGGCGCTTGTGGGCGAGCGCCCGGTTCTGGGCGGTACGTTGCGACAAGTAGAAATCGGCGGGGCGCGGATGTCGTTTGTACGGGCTTTGCTGATCGACGCGGATCTGGCGGACGGTCAAGATGAGGGTGTTATTCCGAGCCAGTGGTTCTCAGCCGTCTACGTGGATGGCAATGCAGGACTCGTGCGGCTGGCGCAACGCCGCTAGTCGCGGCACTCAGCATTCTTAAGCGCCGCGCGAATTGATCGAACCGAGGTAGTTCCGCCAGCCGCCAAATTGAGTGATTTCCCGTGCGCCGGCGACCGCGCTCCCTTCGCATAGGAAACACTTCACAGATTGCCCGGATGAAAGGCTCACGGTCCCGATACCCAGGGGAGCCGGGATACTGTTCACAAATCCTCCGAAGCAATCTTCAGGCATCGCCCAAACTTCCAACTCAATCCCGGGACCGCGGAAGGCCTCCTCACGAACGAGCCCTGGCTTAGGAATCCTGCCGTCGAGAGCATACAAGCGATATCCTTCGGCAGTCGAAATCGTGCGCAGCAACTTCGCGCCCCGATCGGTCAATTCTCTGTTCAGAGGCTGGCCCGATAGATGAGCGCCGACCACGGCTATCTCGACGCATCCCGGCGGGCAGCTTCCGAGTTCCAGGAGCGGCTGAGAATCGCCCGAGGAACTGCGATGAAATGCTCCGGCAATGGACAAAAGAGCCTCATCCGAGAAGGCCGGCCCGATCATCGATACGCCGAAAGGAAGACCGTTGGCGCGCATTCCCGCGGGGACGGCCACCGCG
This sequence comes from Bryobacterales bacterium, assembly GCA_025463005.1. Lineage (GTDB taxonomy): Bacteria > Acidobacteriota > Terriglobia > Bryobacterales > Bryobacteraceae > Palsa-187. The sequence goes on from JAOAPR010000225.1 coordinate 36,092, forward strand.
GCCAGGTCCAGAAGATTGACAAAGTTCGTATAGTAGCCGAGATTCGTGTTCAGTTTTATTGGATCGGCCTCGATTTCCTTATGCGTGTAAATCGTGCCGGTGGTGGGCAGAAACAGAAAGTCCATGCGGTCCCATTCGATTTCCGCGGCGCGCCGAAGCTCGCGAAGCTGGTACTCCGCCTGGAACGCATCGATCGCACTGTAGCGAGTTGCGCCGGATATAATCTCGCGCACGACCGGGTTCATATGATCACGATTAGTTTCCATGAACTCGCGAATCGCTGCCATGCGCTCGGCGACCCACGGACCGGAATAAAGGAGGTCCGCCGCCTTTCGGAAAACCGAGAAGTCGATCTCGACTTTGCGGCCGCCAAGATCTTCGAGGACTCCGATCGAGGCGCGATAGAGACGCTCCGCCTCGTCGTCTCCGAAGAACTGGAGCTGATTGTCGGGCGGTACTCCAAATCGAAATGATCCCCTTAACCAAGGCGCCGCGTCTTCGCCAGGACGGGGCCGGCGCGAGAATGGGTCGGATGGATCGAAGCCTCGCGCGGACGACCAGACAGCATGGGCTTCGAGGCAGTTATGGGCGAAGATCGACACACAATCGAGCGTGCGGCACGCCGGAACCACACCGCTTGTGCTCAGGAGTCCACGCGTCGGTTTCAGGCCGACGAGGTTATTGAAGGCGGCCGGCACACGTCCCGAGCCGGCTGTATCGGTTCCTAGGGAGAATGCGACGAGCTCGCGAGCCACAGCTACCGCGGAGCCGGAGCTCGATCCACCCGAAATGTAGCGGTCTTCGAACACGCTCGAACACGCCCCATACGGAGAGCGTGTTCCCACCAATCCAGTGGCGAACTGGTCCATGTTGGTTTTTCCGACAAGAATCGCACCTGAATCGATCAACCTTTGGACGACATGAGCGGTTTTCTTCGGTGTGTATGCGTACGCGGGACATCCGGCTGTCGTCGCCATGCCCACAAAATCGAAGTTGTCCTTGACGGCGAACGGTATTCCGTAAAGCGGCAATCCGGCGGCTGGCTGCTGCTCCAGCTCGCGAGCACGGCTGAGGGCCGACTCGCGCGGCACCAACGATATCCACGTGGGATTGAGGGGCTCCGCCTCGATCCGGCTGTAGATAAGAGAGATGACGTCGGATGGTCTGCGGCCTTCTTCATACTCTTTTCGCAATGACGTAAGGTTCATCACGACTCCCAAATCAACACCTGCACGGGCGTGGGATTGTAGGCGTTGCAGGGATTGTTGAGCTGCGGGCAGTTGCTTATTAGCGCGAGCACGTCCATCTCGGCGCGCAATTCAACGTATTTGCCGGGTTCCGAAATGCCGTCCTCGAACGTAAGTGTGCCGTCGGGGGTCACGGGCACGTTCATAAAGAAATTGATGTTGTTGGCGATGTCCCGTTTGTCCATGCGCGCGCCGCCCTCCCAGGAGAGAACAGCCTTTAGAAAACTACTCCGGCAGGCGTGCATGTGGCGCTTGGCGATGTCATAACGAACCATATTGCTTTCATTCGCGCATGCTCCCCCAAGAGTGTCGTGCCGGCCGCAGGTATCGGCAACGATCGTAAGCAGCACCGATCCTTGGGAGGACATCAGGCGTGTTCCGGCTGTGAGGTAGATATTCCCTTGCGCACGGATCGTGTCTTGCGCGCTGTAGCGATCCGAATAATCGTGAGCGTCGTAGAACAACGTATCCACGGCCTGATTTCCGTGCAGATCGACAATGCGGAGGATCTCGCCCTTGCGGATTTCATGGATCCATGCCCCTCCGGCCGGTATTTCAGCGCTGTACTTTGCGAGCTGAGGAGCGAGACTACTGGGAACGAGACTCATAGGAAATAACGCTCCGTAAGCGTGAAGCCTCGCTCATTTTCAGGGCGGGAGACGCGGCAAGGATCGTCGGGTCCGGGCGGAGGCACATGCCAAATAGCCACCTGTGCAGGTTTGGGCGCGTATCTCGGCGAAGGATCGAGCGGGTGCTGACACGTGTTCAGAATCGTCAGGACATTCATCTCGGCTCGCAATTCCACGTAGGAACCGGGGGTGGAATTGCCCTGGTGAAAAGAAATCGCGCCATCGTCGCCTACATTCACGCGGCTGAAGAAGTTGACGTTAGCAGTAAGATCGCGCGGACCAAGTCCCCATTTACCGAGCTCGATCAGAAAGCTATCGTGCGTATTTTTGTGATAATCGTTGCGGCATTCCTGATAGGCCGCCTCACCATATTTGCTGTTCACCGATTGCGCGTTCGACGCGCCGCCGATGGGATCATGCCAGCCGACCGAGTCGCCGGTAATGGAACAGAGAATCCGTCCCATGTCGGAATACAACGCGTTCCCCTTGGTCAAACGTGCGATGTGCTGCGCTTTGAGAGTATCCGGCATGTTGTACCGCTCGGACGGACATTCGAAGTTGTAGAAGATCGCACCGACGTTGGCTCCGCCCTCGAGATCGGTGATGCGAAGTGATGTGCCGCGCTTAAGCACATGCGACCAGGTCGCTCCCGGCTGGATAGTCTCTTCCCACAAAATGGCAGATTCCGCCATAAACCTCCTTCCCGGTCTGGAAAATGCTATTGAACGAGTCGGCTAGTGCGTGCAGGCGGACCGCAGCAGACGTCCATGGAGGTCAGACGGAGAAACACGCTGAGCGTGATTCGCGCATGTGTATTCTCCGCACTCGACCGGGGGGTCATAGTGTGAGTATGCGGCCCAAGCTCCGCAAGCTCAAGACAAAAGATTCGATAACGGTCATAAGAGAATCTTGTCTGGCAGTTCTTCCCCGCTAAATAACGCGGATTCAGGGTCGCGGCTCGATCCGCAGACGCCTTCGACTTTCGCGATCAGGCGCGGCATTTCGTCCTCCCGGCACGGCTGGTTGAGGGCCATATCCAGCATCACGCGGGATCCGTGCGCCGGATCTTCTTTGGCAAGCACCACAACTCGCGTAGCCATTGAAAGGGCCTCCTGCGTGTTGTGCGTGACAAACAGCACAGTGGTCCGGGTATCGCGCCAAAGCTGGCGGATAAGTTTCTGCATGTCGCGCCGGGTTCCCGGATCGAGCGCACTGAAGGCCTCATCCATCAGTAGAATGCGAGGCTGTGTCATCAATGCCTGGGCGATCGCAACGCGCTGCTGCATGCCGCCCGATAACTGGTCGGGATACTTGGTCGCATCCGCCTCGCGCAGGCCAATGCGCATGAGGTAGTCCATGGCGTGCATCCGCAACTCGCGCCTGCGGCGGAAGAAGCGCGGCATCATGCGCGTGAACAGGTTGAACTCGCGTACTTCCGGTCCGAAAGTGATGTTGTCGAGCACGGTCCGGTCCGGGAACAACGCGTACTTCTGCGGTACGTAGCCGCGCGTCCAGTCCGGACGCAGATGGCGCTCGCCATCGACCAGCACTTGCCCGCGCGTAGGCTGCTCCGATCCGAGCACAAGCCGGAGGAGCGTCGATTTGCCGCAACCGGTCTGTCCGAGCACGCAAACGAACTCGCCCTCCGCAATCGACATGTCAATGCCGCTCAGGATCGGCCGCGCCGGCGATCCGTATGTCATCGAGAGGTTCTCAATGCTGATGAGGTTCGTCATGCCTCGCCGTGTCACGCCTCGCGAAACCAGGGATGGAGTTTCCGGTTGATCACGCGCATGGAGAGGTCGACCAGAAACAGCAGCAGCGCGACCCACAGGACGTAAGGAATGATGATCTCCATTCCCATGTGCCGGCGCAGCAGTGCGATTCGGTACGCCAGGCCATCGGTGGACGCAATCATCTCACCGGCGAAAAGAAACAGCATCACGGCTTTGAGGTTCAACCGGATACTGTTGAGCACGTTCGGCATCAGTTGTTTCAGCACCACCCGGTACGCCACATCGAAATCGCCCGCCCCAAGGGTGAAGGCTTTCGTGACCTGTTCCGGAGGAATTCCGCGCGCCAGATTGAACGTATCGAGGATGATGGTGGGCGTCACGCCGATCACGATCAGCATGACTTTTGACAGCTCATCGATTCCGAACGCGATGAACAGGATCGGCAATAACGACAACGCTACGATCTTGTCGAAGAACAGAATAAAGCGGAGGAAAAACACGCGTACATAAGGAAACAGACCCATGTGCAAGCCCAGCAGCACGGCCGGAATCAGCAGCAGCATGCTATAGAAAAACCGTCGCGATGTCGCTTTCGTGTCCTTCCACAACATGCTCGCCGGGAAGCGGCGAAACACCGATGCGTTCTCCGGCAGGGTAGCTTCGTCGTCCTCGGCGGGCTTCAAGGCCGCATCCGTAAAGCCGTTCACCATCTGCGTCACGGTCGGCGTAACGCGCTCTTCCGGATTCTCCGCGTGCCGCGCTTGAGCGACATACAGGTATATCCCCACGCCCGCGGCAAACAGAAGCCACGATAGCGCTGTATCGAATGTGCGTCCGGGCTTCGAGTGGATCAGGGAAAATGCTGAAGTCATTCCTGCGCCCTCAGAGAGTGCCTTTTGCCGCCATCTGCATCCAGCTGGTATCGAACTGTAGCCTGACCTGATTTGTTTTCCCTTGTACGGAGCCGTCCGGATAACGGATCGCTACATCGTCCACGGACTTGGTGTTGTTGCCGAGAAGGTTGTGAGTGAAGCAAAACTGCCGCACCAGCTCCATTTTCGTCTTGAGATCGGCCGACTCCCCGAAGGCCGCCGCTTCTTGCGCCTTGTAAAACATCTTGGTGGTGCTGAGCTGCTCCTTGTAGGAAGCCAAGGTATCGGACGAACCTTCTCCGATCGAAGCCAGAACTTTGTCGGCGCCGGGGCCCGACATCAGGCCCATCAGCTCATACCATGCGCCCGTCAATGCTTTCGCAAATCGCTGCCCGGAGCCGTCGGGACGATTCAAAATGTCGGTCCTGACCACGGTCAAATCAAGGATCTCGCCCGGTATCTGCGACGAATTGAAAAGCGACGTAATGCCTTTCTGTTTGAGAATCTGCGACACCAGCGGCTTCCACGTGACGACCGCTGAAGCAGATGTGTCGCTGAGGAAAGCGGTCGCGATATCGGAATCAGACGTGTTTACCATTTGCACACTCTTGATCTGAGCCCGGAGATTGTTTATGGTCATGGCGCGGTCGAACAGATACTCCGAGACCGTCTTCTGGACCAGCAGCATCTTCTTCCCTGCCAGCCCCCCGAGCGTCAGTCCGTTGCGTACCAGTACCGCGTCATTGCCGTTCGAGTAATCGCCAACAATAATCGCGGTGGTCGGAACGCCGGAAGCCGCCGGCATGTCCAGCGCCTCCATATTTGTCATCGTGCAGGCATCGATATTCTTCGCTACAAATGCGTCCAGTGACGGAGCGTAATCGAAACGCTGAACTTTGATGGTGATGTTGTACTTGTCGGCCCACTTGCGAAGAATGCCGGACTTGTTCAGGTAATGGTAAGGGGTCCAGCCGGCGTATATCGACCAGCCAACGGTAAATGTAGGTTTCTGGCCGAAGGCCGAAACCGAAAGAAGCAAGCACAGTATGAAAGCGCGCAGCATCGAGTTTGTCCAATCTTCAGAACTCCGGTCTGCGACAGGGCGAACAGGAATGTCCGGAATCTGGATGCGGCAAACTCAGCCGCGCGGCTCGAAGAGCCTGGAAAGACCGACCAGCCAGTAAGGTCCTGTGGAAGGCCGCTTAAGCGATCCTCCAGGGCGACGAGGCCTGCTGTCTCGAACTTCAGTTTAGCAAAGGACTGAATTGCGCGCCCAAGGCCGGCTAACAACACTTTCTGTGCCGAATGGAATCGATGCCTTCCTTGGCGATGATAGGTACCATCACCAGTGCCGCGACCGGGTCAGCCCACCACCAGCCGAACAGCGCATTGAGCAGCAAACCTCCCAGCAGGATCGCCGAAAGATACGTGCAGAAGTCCGCCTGTCGCGCATCCGCATTCATTGCGGCGCTTTCGATATGTGCCGCGACCCGCCGCTTCGCTCGTGCTAACAGAGGCATCACGACGACCGATGCTGCGGCAAGGATGATGCCAGGAACGCTGCGCTCCGGCCGCTGGTTGCGGATCAGCGCCGAGCCAGAAGAGTAAGCGACGTAGACCGCGAGACCAATAAAGCACCAACCTACGATGCGAAGCGTGATTCGCTCGGCCGCTTCCCGCCGGGATTCGCTTTGATCGTGGTGGAGCCGCCAGAGCAACGCAGCTCCCGACGTAACCTCGATGATGCTGTCCAGGCCAAAGCCGAGGAGCGATACCGATCCCGCGATCAGTCCGGCCGCTACGGAAATGATACCTTCCAGGCTGTTATAGGCGACGGTAAAGTATTCGAGAGCGCGGCCTCGGCGGACAATCTGGCGGCGAGCTGCGACGGCCATTAAGGCCAGTCTAGCGCTCCTGGCTACATGTGGGGCAGGATTGTATCCTGCGCGCAGGTTGAAAGACCTGCCCCACACACAAACTGACGCATTACTCAGCGCATGTATCGTCGCATCGCGGGCACCGTGAACAAAGATACTGATTCGTTCCGTGAGCCGATACAATCAACGCGGCCCCGGCGACTATAAACGGGGTCTCTTGAAGAGACTGTCCCGCGAGACGGCCCACCAGGATGCTGAGAACCCCAAACAGGAAGAGCCAGAGGCACCGTTTCTTGCGGTGCCGCGTCCGGTACGCAGGAAGGAGGCCGCAAACACCAATGATAAGGCTACCGGCGAGGATGATCCATTCTAGCGCTTCATTGTGGAGCCAGCTGAGACCCGCAGCCGCGAGGCTTCCAAGAGCCAGCGGCAAAACGACGCAGTGAATCGCGCACAGCAGCGATACTGCCATACCTGCTCTATCGAGACGCTGGGTAGAGTGGGCAGAGGCAGTCTTCATGGGCTAATGAGCAACAGGACCTTTTTACCGCAAGACTGCCCGTACGCCTAGTCTTTTCTTACACCCGGCTAGATTCAGACTGCCACTGGCACTATTTGGGGAATGGCCGGATCGGGAGTCGTCGGGCGGTTCATTCATGCCTCTCGAGCGGCGGGCGACGATTCGTTTTCTTTGGGACTGAACCACGGGTAAAGAGCAGGTAGGAGATAGAGCGTCAGGAGCGTCGACGTGATCAGGCCGCCAATCACGACCGTTGCCAGAGGCCTTTGAATTTCGGCTCCAGTCTCAGTTGAGATCGCCATCGGCAAGAATCCAATACTGGCCACCAATGCGGTGATCAGCACTGGTCTTAACCGATCGGCAGCCCCCTCACGAACTGCGACAGGCATCGGCAGTCCGCGCTGTCGTAAGGAGTTGATGTAGCTAACGAGCACGATCCCGTTCAGAACGGCAACGCCGAACAGCGCAATGAAGCCAACCGAAGCAGACAGATTCAGGTTGAGGCCGCGGACCCACAGTGCCCCAATGCCGCCTACCAATGCGAAGGGGACGTTTAGAAGGATGAGGCCAGCCTGCGTTAACGAATGAAAGGTCGCAAACAGCAAGGCAAAGATGATCGCGATCGAAACAGGCAGAACGAACATGAGCCTGCGGTTCGCCCGCGATTGATTCTCGAACTGGCCACCCCATTCGATCTCGTACCCGGGGGGAAACTTGATGGAGCTATTGACCTTCTCCTGAGCTAACCTGACAAAGCTTCCGAGATCCGTTCCGCGTACATTCGTCTGAACGGCCACCCGGCGGCGCGCGTTCTCGCGTGAGATTACTTCGGGACCACGAACGGTTCTTATCTGGGCCACTTGATTCAACTTGACGAGTTCGCTCCCTGGGGCTCGGAGCACGAGTTCCTTCAAAGCTTCCGGATCGTTCCTTAGCCTATCCGGAAGACGCATTGAGATTGGGAATCGCGTCTGACCCTCGATCATCTCCGACAGCGGCTGGCCACCGACCAACGTTTCGATGACTTCCTGGACATCGGAAACATTCAGCCCGTATCGTGCCAGAGATGGTCGGGTCACATCTATTTGCAGTTCAGCCACACCGGAGAGCACTTCCATCTGCGGTTCTGCAGCACCAGGAATGGCGCTAATCAAGGCAAGGACTCTCTTGCCCAGATCCTCTAACGTCTCAAGGTCATCGCCAAAGATCTTTATAGCGACGTCTCCGCGGACTCCCGTCACGGTTTCGTCCAGTCGCATTTCCATCGGTTGCGTAAACGTGTAGGAGACTCCCGGAATGCTTTGGAGAGCTCCTGAAAGCTTTTCGATCAACTCCTGCTTGTCGCGGCAGCACCTCCATGTATCTTTCGGGGCCAGCTGGAGATAGGAATCGGATTCGTAAATGCCCATGGCCTCAGTCGCTACATCCGGCCTCCCGAGTTTCGTCACAACCCCAGCGACTTCTGGAAAGCTTCGCATTGTGCTGGCAATTTCTTTGCTGATTTCAATAGATTCGGTAAGCGCGATTCCCGGAAGTTTGCGAGTCGTGACTAGAATGGAGCCCTCATCCAGCTTAGGCATGAATTCGGTGCCGATGAATCGCAGCGAAACGATGGCAGAAGCGACGAGGATTAGCGCAAGCGTTACCAGAATTGCCTTATGATTCATGGCATGATCGAGCGAGCGCGCGTACAGGTTTCGCAAACGCCGCAATTGAGCATCCCAAGTTTCGCTGACTCTGGCACGCTGGACTTCTTTCGCCCTCAGAAAGTAAGTCGACAGCGCCGGCACCGCCGTCAACGCCAAAATCAGTGAGCCAAGCAGAGCCGAGCATACGGTGATCGCCATGGGCCGGAACATACGTCCTTCCAGACCCTGGAGGGTGAAAATCGGCAAGTAGACGGCGATAATGATCGCCACCCCAAATAGAATCGGGCGAGCCACTTCACGGGATGCCGCGCGAATCGATTCGACTAGCCGCCGTTTCTCAGAGAACTTCTCGAGATGATGCACCGAATTCTCGATCATCACGACCGAACCGTCAACGATCATTCCGAAGTCGATGGCGCCCAGGCTCATCAGATTTGCGGTCACGCCGAAGATAGCCATCCCTATGAAGCCGAAAAGGATCGACAAGGGAATCATCAGCGCGACGATAAGCGCGGCGCGCAGATCGCCCAAAAACAAGAGAAGGATAATCGTTACCAGCAGGCCGGCCTCGAAGAGGTTGTGCAGCACCGTGTGGATCGTGCCATCGATGATTTGTGACTGATCGTAAAAGGCGCGGAGTCGATAACCTTCGGGAAGACGGATCTGGGCCAAACGAGTTTTGATGCGATCGATGACGACCCTGCCGTTTTCGCCTTTTAATGCAATCGCGGTCGCCGAGACAGCTTCTCGGTTCTCGCGCAACGTTGCTCCATACCGCAGCAGCGGAACCGTCGCTACTGTGCCTACATCCCGAAGCATGACCGGGACGCCCTCACGCGCCAGCAGCACTGTATTTTCAAGATCGGCTGAACCGGACGCGCGGCCAAGACCCCGAATCGTGTATTGCTGCTCGGCGTGTTCGATGTATCCGCCGCCAAAATTGGAATTATTGCTGGCGACACGCTCAATGACGTCATGGGCGGTTAGCCCATACCGCCCGAGCGCAATAGGATCGAGTTGAATCGCATATTGCTTGGATTGACCACCCCAAGCGTTCACTTCGCTTACGCCAGGCACACTGCGAAGCGCGTACCGGAGCGTCCAGTCCTGGAAGGTCTTGACATCCATCAATGATTTGTCACGACTCTCAAGAGTGTACTGATACACTTCTCCGAATGCGGTAGCCATAGGTCCGAGTGTGGGTTGCAGATTCCGTGGCAATCGGGAGCGGACTTCTTGCAACCGCTCGGCTATAAGCTGCCTCGCAAGGTATTGATTGAATGAGTCATCAAAGATCACGGTGATCATGGACAGGCCCAGTTTGGATATCGAGCGAACCGTCTCAACGCGAGGCATACCTACCAGGGCGCTCTCGATAGGATACGTAACGAGCTCGTCCACTTCGGTCGAAGACATAGACGGGCATTCGGTAACGACCACTACTTGGTTGTTCGTCAGGTCAGGAAACGCATCGATGGGGAGGTTCGAAAGAACGTATCCACCCGTGATGGCAAGCGCGACGATGCCCGCCAGCACCAGCCACCGGTTTTCGAGAGCCGAATCAATGATACGAGTCAACATTTCCGGCGCTGATCACTGATCCTGAATCATGAGCTTTAGCAGGTGGGACTTGAGCGCGAACCCGCCTTTCACTACTACAGCCTCGCCGCTCTTCAAACCGCGAACGATTTCGAGTTCCCCCTCTGCGTGCTGCCCAATCTCAACTGGGTGGGCGCGAAACTCGTTCTGCGTCTCACGCACAAACACAACGAGGACACCGTCGATCTCCTGAACGGCTTCGTCCGGCACGATCAACGCCGAGCGCCGTCCGGATTGCCGCACGCTGGCGGTTGCATACATTTCCGGTTTGAGCAGACCTTGTGGATTCGGTACGGCGATCCGGATCTGAAGGGTTCGCGTCGCCGGGTCCATGTGCTCGCCCAGTTTGAGAATACGGCCCACAAACGCACGGTTCGGATAGGCTCGAACTTCGATACGGACAGGCTGTCCAGCTCGAATTATGGACAAATCCCTTTCATTGGCCGCGCCGATCATCCACAAATTGGTCGTATCTGAGATCGTAAACAACTCCTCGCCCGTATTGACGACGCTGCCGACTGTGGCTTTGCGGTCTAGAACCACGCCCGCTTCAGGAGCCAGAATTGGAACGTCATCGTCCTCGCTGTGATTGCCAAGGGGGCTGTTATCCTCAACCGGCACGCGGAGGATGGCGAGATGAGCGCGTTCCTTCTCGAGTTCACTTTGCGCCTTGTCGATGGCAGCTTGGGTGTTTCGCAAGTCCGCATCCGCGGTTTCAACATCCTGGCGCGAACCAGCCCTCAAGTCGAAGAGCCTCTGGGCACGTTCACGCCGCTGTTTCGCATAGTCTTGTGCCGAACCCGCTCGCTCCAGTTCAGTCTGCGCTTGCTCGTACCCTGCGCGAACCTCGTGCACATCATGGCTATGGATGCGGCCTAGGATCTGGCCTGGGCGAACAGCATCGCCGAGATGTGCTGAAACTTCGTTCACTCTGCCGCTGGCGATCGCACCGACACGCCAAGTCTTATCTTCATTAATGGTGAGCCGACCTGGGACAGTAAGCGTCGTGGCCAGATCCTTAAGTCCTACGGATTCGACCACGATATGCCCCTTCTGCTGCTCCGTAGCGTCGAGAACGATTGCTGGGGCGTCTCTTTCGCCTTTCTGTGAAGACTCAACCGGTGCGTCGCCGGCAGGCGTATCACGCGCCGAGGCCGATGTGCTCTTCGACTGACATGACCAGAAGGCCAGCGATACAGCAATGATCAAAAGCACTCTCATGGCAGACTTCCTTGCGCCGTTTCCAGGACCACGGCGCTTTGCTGAAATTCCGAAAGGCTGCGAATGTACAGCAAATCGGTCTCAATCTTGGTGCGCTCCGCATCGAGAAGCCGGAGTATGTCCGACCCGGTTTCCCGATAGGCCGCGTCCACGATTTGATACACCTCACCGGCCCGATCGCGCATCGGCCGCAGCGTGTCATTCAACGCCTTTTGCCGAGACTCGTAGGCTCTTTTGGCACTCTCCAGTTCCGCCCGAATTGCGGCTTCTGTTGCTGCGATCGACGACTCCGCCGCTCTGGTTTCCGCAATCGCGGCTTCAATCTGACCTTGGTTTCGATTACGAATCGGAAGGGGAAATTGGACGGCCGCGTACAGCGTGTCGAACCCAAGCGTTCGCTTGTAACCAACGTGGAGGTCGGGATCTGTCTTGGCATTTGCCTGCTGCAGGCGTAAGTTGGCCTGCGCCTGGTCAACGCTTGCACGGGCCAGCTTAATCTCGACTCGCTGCTCCAAAACCTGATCGAGGGGCACTACGGCAACGGTGCGAGCCTGCTCAAGGGTGTCGGCAAATTCGACGGTCGGGAACGCGCCCTTGCCCATCTCGCGAAAAAGCGCGATCGTGGCCCGTTCCGAATCTAGTTCCGCGGTTCTGGCTGAACTGACCAGGCGATCGCGCTCTACTTCGATCCGCAGCAAATCCACCTCCGCCGCCGCTCCCTCACGAACCCGGTCCCGGTGGAATTGAACGACCCTGTCGAAGCTCCTTACTTCGTCTTGGAGCAGATCCCGAATTCTCTCGTCGCCCGCCGCTGCCCAATAGGCGATGCTGACGCGACTGACAATTTGCCTTCGCGACAACTCCGCTTCAAGTTCGCTCCGACGGGTGTTCTCAGTTGCAAGTTCGACTCTGCGGATACGCTTTCCACCGGTTTCGAGAACCTGGGCGACGAAAGCATATGTATCGGCATCTCGCGGGTACTTGAACGCTGGGAATCCCGAGAAACGGGTATTCTCTGATTGGAGAATCAGCCGGGGATTCGGGGTCAAACCGGCCTGCCGTTGAAGCCCTTCCGCAACCCCGACGCGGGCGGCCGCCGTGACCAGTTGAGGGTTGTCCGCCAACGCCTGTGATACGGCATCCGCCACCGTTAAGCGTACTTGCGCGAGCAGCGCCTGAGAAAGGATCAACTGGAGCGCGCACGTCCGCACGGATAAATGCATATTCACCTCGCGAACCGAATCAAACTGAACAGAAAAGATGCGCCCGAGGCGCGAGAAGCCGGCGAGGGATGTTAGGCGGGAGGAGCGCGGGGACTTCTAGCGCATAAAAGCGGCGGGTCGTGAGCGGCGGGTAGTGGGGCTTCCACAGTCCATCCACTTCGTTCAGGGGCGGGAAGGCGGAAACCTTCCGCAAGGACTATTGGAGCCAAACCTGAAGCGGTCGCAGTGGCTGAGAACCAGTTTTGAAGCTGTGCATCATCGTCTGGGTCCAGTCCTCTGAACTCGGGCACACTCCCCGTTGGATGAACGGATCTAAGGTGTAGGTGGAGGATGGCGCCTGGATGGCGCTGCGTGGCCTCATGCTGATGTGTGTGCAGGGCAGGCGCTTCCACAAACGCGAGGAGTAGCGCCAGGCTCGCGACAATGGCAGTAAACGACCGTACCACGTCTTCAGCTATATCACAAAAGGACTGATCTACGTTTAGGGGTGGAAGCTCGCGGCGGTCGGGCGGCTCTGGCCACGTAAACGGGAGAATTTTAGCGATGAACGGAAATTGCGCACCAAGGGGGGCCCGTCCGAGGCTTAATTCTGCCGGCGAACGGGCCCGACTGGAAGGTCACCGGTCGCCTAGAATACGAAACCGATCGCGGCTTGATAGGCCCGCGGCTGCACGAAGTGCGTCCCGCTGAACGTTGAAAGGAAGTTGTAGAGCGCGTCCTTGTTCGTGAGATTGGTGACCATGAAGCGGGCGGTGGTGTGATAGCGTTCGCGACGGAACAGATTTTCCGTCCCGACTCCCAGATCGAAAATGTTCCGCGAAGCCACCCGAGGGGGATTATGGTCGGCGTCCAGGGTGCCCGGTGCAGGAATCACCAGTCTAGTCGCACCGTAATTCGAGAGGGTGCATTGCGAATCGGTAAGCGGCGTATCGATCGTCGGACGGAAACTCCCGCAGAAAAACCCGATGGCTGATTGCTGAGCCCCTGTGAGCCCCAGCGCATCGTCCAGCGTTCCCACGGCTCCCGCTACCAAGCCGCTGTCATAGCGCCAGGTCCAGGCGATCCAGGGTCCGTCTTTTCCCTTTTGATACCGCAATTGCGTGGTCTGCTGGAAGGCCTGATCGTGGTCGATGCGGAAAACGGAATCCGGCGGAACTCCATTGTTGAAAATCAGGCCGCCAGTCTCGGGCGGAAAGTATCGCGCCCGGGTATGTCCCATGGTCGTGGTCCACTGGAAGCCGTGCAGGTTCGGAGTGCCGATGCGCACCGCAACGCCATCCAGCTTCGATTTGTTCCATGCGATGGGGAAAGCAATTGGGGTGTTGAAGAGCACGCCAAAGTCGTAGGCGTTGTTGGTGTACTTCCAAAAATAGTCCGCGCTGACAACCAGCCAACGGCCGACCGCTTGTTCGAGTCCGGCATTGAATTGGTTCCGGTTTCCGGGATGCAGAGGCTGGCTTACGGCTCCGAATGTGTTTGAAACCAGGCCGCCCACGCCAGTCGCGCTCGAAAGAATGAGGTTCTCGTTGTACGGTGTTTCAAATGTGCGCGTGTACGAGAAACGCAGGACGGTTCCGGTCGGCTTAATCAAGTACGAGAATCCAATACGCGGCTGAGCGCTGGTGTCCGAAACAATTCCGTGATAGATGTCCACCCGCAAACCAGCCTGCACCTGAAGATTGCCGAACTTAATGGAATCCTGCGCGTAGATGGCATACTGATTGATCTTTTTGCTAGCGTCGAACTGGAAGAGTTTGCCCCCCGGCTGAGTCAGGTCGTACGGGCTTAGGCTACTCAGAAAATTCCCGTCCTGGTCTTGAAACGCGCCGGCGGTGGGATCGGTGATTCCGAACGAGAAGTTTTCGTGAAGACGGGTTTGCATGAGCTGCGTCCCGATCTTGAAATTATGCCTGCTGGTTACGTAGGAAAGATCCGCCTTCCCACCCCAATTGGTCAAAGTCCGATTCTGCGCCAACGTTGCCGGCGTATCGGCGGTAAAGTCGGGACTCGGATAGTAGTTCACATGATCATGGCGATAGAAGGGATTGATTGTGAGCAACGTGGTGGGGCTGAAGATGTGCTGATATCCAGGCGCAAAATTGAAGGTTGTCGCTTTCTGGCGCTGGTCTTGCCCCAATTGATCATAGGTGTTGGGGATCTGGAACCAGTTGCGGGCGCCGAGGATATTCAGATGGAATGTGTCCTTGCCGCTCGGCTGGAAATCGAAATGGTCGAAGAACGTGCCATTGTTTCCGATCGCGTGAATCGGAGTGAACTCAGGAGTATCCAGGAAACGGCCCGAGCGAACCGCATTGAAGGCGAGAAAGTTTCCTACTTTCGAGTTGCCTAATCCCAGCGTGGCTTCTTCGGAATAGGTGGCAAACGATCCCCACTGGCCGAGCAGACTTCCGTATGGTTTTTGGCCCAGCCCGGATCGAGTGACGGCATTCACGATCAGGCTGGTCTTGTCCCCGAACTCAGCCGGCGGAGCGCCCGTGATTAGCTCCATCGATTGGATTGCATCTAACGGGATCTGCGTTGAGAAAGCCTTGCTTTGCTGATCGCTAATCGGTTGGCCATCCACTGAAAAGCTGGTCTGCGCGTGATCCCCGAGCGGGTGAAAAAATCCATTGGAGTCGGCGGCAACAGCTCCGCTGCTTAACATGACAGCGTCGCTCACGCCAGCGCCAGGAGAGGAGACTGGAAGTTTCGAGAGGCTTGAAATGTCAACGTCGTTGTGAGCGTAGGGCACGTTTTCCAACAGATCGCCGCCGGCTGCTTCTACCGTGACGGTTTGCTTGGTTCCGGCGACAGCCATCGGTATTTTCAAGCTGACCGGCACGGTGCTGCGAACGTCCACATCCTGCTCGACAGTGCCGAAGTTGGGCGCGCTCACTTCCAGGTGATAGGGGTTCGGCGGAATGTTGGTGAGACGAAACGCTCCAGTGCCATCGGTGGTCGCGCTCTGCTGATAATTGGTGACGCGATTGATGATCGTAACTCGGGCGTTGGGCAGCACGGCTCCCGAAGGATCGGTCACGCTGCCTTGGATAGTTCCTGCGTTACCGAGAGCTTGACCAAACAGTGCAGAAGGGGAGAGGAAGCATACTGCAATGAGAGCGCTTAGGACGAGAAGTCTCTTCATTGCAATAGTATTAGCGACCGGCATCAATCGACCTACGATATTCTCACGACCGGCCAAATATGGCAGATGAGCGGGACATGAACGCCGATGAGCGGACCAGCTACCAGCGCAAGATACTGCGGATATTGTGGGCCTGGCGCTTGCTGACAACCAACTGCAGGGAATTGCTGAGAGTAACAAGCCAACGTTGACTGCTCAGCGCGCTCATCTTCCGAACGTGGTTCACGTTCACGATCGCATTGCGATGCACCCGCTCGAATTGCTGCCCTTTTAAGCGATCTTCGATCACGCGCAGGGTTTGAGTCGCCAAGAGCCGCTGTTTCGCAGTAACCATCCAAACCAGCTCTCCTTCAGCCTGAAAAGCCAGAATCTCATCTGGATCCAGCAGAAAGTACTCCCCGCCGTTTCGGCCCACAATCTTTCGGCCATTGAGGGAATTGGGAGGCGCGGCCGTGGATGCAATCTTTGCAACCTCGTTCGCTACCTCAAGCGGGTTCGTGCGTAGTTTCCTGGCCCGCTCCACCGCCTGGCGGAGCCGCGCTTCGCCAACAGGCTTCAGCAGATAGTCGACGGCCCCCGCTTCGAAAGCCTCAATGGCGTATTGGTCGAAAGCGGTGACGATTACGACCACGGGCAGATGTCCACCGCCAAGCTTCCGGACGACTTCGAAGCCGCCCATAACGGGCATCTGGAGGTCAAGGAAAACCAAGTCTGGCTGGAGCTCCGTGATCTGCTGCAAGGCTTGTTTGCCGTTCTCAGCCTCCCCGACAATAACCACCTCGGGAACGGCCTCCAGTTCTTCCCGCAACACGCGACGGG
>JAOAPR010000228.1 GCA_025463005.1 Bryobacterales bacterium
GTGGCGCCCACCGCCATGGAGACTAAAGAGGCGGAGCCTGCTGGTCCCCAGCCCGGCGGGCGGCTGTTCGATAACCGGCGCCGCGCCCAGGGCAACCAGGGCAAGAACGGCAGCGCGCTCGACCTAGTGGAACTCAAGGACATGAGCATCCAGAAGCTCAACCAGATCGCCAAAGATCTGGGGGTCCAGGGCTTCGCGGGACTGCGCAAACAGGAATTGATCTTCAAGATTCTGCAGGTGCAGGCCGAAAAGAGCGGCCTGATCTTCTCCGAGGGCGTACTCGAATGCCTGCCGGACGGCTTCGGATTCCTGCGTGCGCCCGAGTACAACTATCTGCCCGGCCCCGACGACGTCTACGTCTCGCCCTCGCAGATCCGTCGCTTCGACCTCCGCACCGGCGACACCGTCAGCGGTCAGATCCGCCCGCCCAAGGAAGGCGAGCGGTACTTCGCGCTGATCAAGGTCGACGCAATCAACTTCGAGCCGCCGGAGGAAGCGCGCAACAAGATCTTCTTCGACAACCTCACCCCTCTGTATCCGCAGGCCAGGTTGAAGATGGAGACCGCTAAGGACAATTTCTCAGGACGCGTAATGGACCTGCTGACTCCCATCGGCAAGGGCCAGCGCGGTCTGATCGTGGCGGCGCCTCGCACCGGCAAGACCATGCTGCTGCAGTCGATCGCCAATTCCATCACCGCCAACCATCCGGAAGTCACGCTGATCGTGCTCCTGATCGACGAACGGCCGGAGGAAGTCACCGACATGCAGCGATCGGTCAAGGGCGAGGTGATCAGTTCCACCTTCGACGAACCGGCCTCCAGGCACGTGCAGGTGGCCGAAATGGTGATCGAGAAGGCCAAGCGCCTGATCGAGCACAAGAAAGACGTGGTGATTCTGCTCGATTCGATCACCCGCCTGGCGCGCGCCTACAACACCGTGGTGCCGCCTTCGGGCAAGGTGCTCTCGGGCGGCGTCGATTCGAACGCGTTACAGCGTCCCAAGCGCTTCTTCGGCGCGGCGCGCAACATCGAAGAGGGCGGATCGCTGACCATCGTCGCTTCGGCGCTGGTCGATACCGGCAGCCGCATGGACGACGTGATTTTCGAAGAGTTCAAGGGTACCGGCAACATGGAAATCCATCTGGATCGCAAGCTGATGGACAAGCGCGTGTTCCCGGCCATTGATATCAGCAAGTCCGGCACCCGCAAGGAAGAGCTGCTGCTGCCGCGCGAGGAACTCAACCGCGTGTGGGTGCTGCGCAAGGTGCTCAATCCGTTGTCGCCCACGGAGAGCATGGAACTGCTGATCGACAAGCTGTCGAAGACCGGGAGCAACGCGCAGTTCCTCTCGGCCATGAGCGGATAAGACCCGCGTTAAGAGGCAGGCGATCAGATCGCCTGCCCCACCTCTATTCAGATCTCTAGTTAGAACGAGAAGCGTCCCACGACCACGCCCTGCCGCGGCGACAGGTTCGCAGCATTGCCGAACTGGGTTGCGCCGGTCGTGAGCACTCGTCCGAACCCGGCGGATGTATTGCCATTGGTGGCGCCGCTGGTGAAATACACCTGCTTCAGCGCGGCGTTCGTGAGCGACGCACCGCTCGGATCGCCCCAGTATCCGCGATTAAACACGTTGGTGAATTCGATTCGAAGATTGAATTCGAACCGTTCCTTCACCTTAAACGTGCGGCCCAGGTTCATGTTTTCGCGGGGACGGCGCTGCGTCCGGTAGTCGTTGTAGTAAGCCGCTGAAGTGCCGAACTGGCCCGGAGCCGGGTCCACCCAAGCGTTCGGATTTAATACGAACGTCTTGTTGGGATCGTAGCAGTGGCAGTTCAGATCCAGCGGATCGGTGTGCGTAACGCCCTTATTGTCGACCCAGTTCGTGGTGAACAGAGGCTGGCCCGGAACGCGGTTCGCGAAGCTCTGGCCCTGGAACAGGTAGCTGTTCAGGTTGCTGTTCGCCAAGGGCACCTGCAAGGGGAAACCGCTGGCGTACTGCAAGGCCGCGGCATAGGTCCAATCCCGGAAGGCCCACGACAAAACCTTGTTCCCGCCAAGTCTGGGTGTGGTGTACGTCGCCGAGAGGTTGAACACGAATGGCTGATCGTAGATGGAAATGTACTTGTTGGAATTGCGGTTGAAAATGTCGTTACCAACCGCGCCGCCAGTCGTGCCGGGGTTAGGCTCGCCGATCTCCGTGCCCAGGGATTGCGCTTTGGACCAGGCAAACGTGCCGAAGAACGTCAGCCCATGGGAAAACCGCTTCGTAGCCTTAACCTGGAGTGAATCGTACCAGCTCTTGCCAAGCGGATCCCAGTAGATGGGGATGTTGGTGAACTGCGGGAACGGCCGCAAAGCTTGCGCCACTTGCTGACCAAGCGGGAAGCCCGGGTAGGGCGGCGTGTTGAATCCGCGTGCAATTGCTGTCTGCGAGCTCAACAATGAGGTCAACAGCGTCCGATCCGCGGCGTTATTGATGTCCAGGCCAAATGCTCTCAGCCGATCCGGCGTGATTGCGTTCAGGTTCAGGAGTACGGGCGCCTGCCACCACACGCCGCGGTTGGCAACGTAGCTGGCTTCGACCACCAGGTCTTTGGAGATTTCACGCTGGATTCCGATACTCCACTGGTACTGCCGTGCAGGCCGGCCTGCGTTCGGATCCATCAACACCGGACCGGTTCCCGGAACCGGGGCCTGGGTGGGGAACTGGCCCGCGTCGAAGTTCGGCCAAGTCGGGGGGTAACCATTCGCAGGGTAGCCTTGGGCCAGGGTGGTAACCGGAGAGCCAAAGGTCGTCTGAGCATTGCTGGCAGAGGAGCCGGCTAATCCTCCGGCCGCGTTGTTGTTTACTGCCGTGCCGCCATAGACGATTCCAAAGCCGGCCCGGAACACCGTCTTCGAGGTGATCTGGTAAGCGACTCCCAGCCGCGGTCCAAACGCGAAGGGATAATTATGCGCGATGTTGCAGTTGCAATGGCCAGGTCCCGTGCCTTCGTACATAGTTGCACCCAGAAGGTTGCCCGCTTTCGGATTCGGCGTGGTGGCAGAGAACTCCGGTGCACGCCCGTATTGCTCCTTCAGGTAGGTCGAATAGTCGTAGCGGAGACCGTAATCGAGCGTAAGTTTCCGCGTCACCTTCCAGGAATCCTGGGCGTAAATTCCGAGCTGCTTCTTGCCCATGCGAGGATGTGTCGGGTTATTGATATTGGTGCTATCCGCCAGTCCTAGCAGGAAACTGGCGTAAGGGAATCCGACGTTCGACCCGCCGACAGCCGTGTTCTGAAATGGCTGGCCCGTTTCGTTGGCGGCGAAGCCGTACGTCCCGAGTGTGTTCCCGTCGACAATCGGCGGATATCCCTGAATGAGAAACTCCGCGCCAAATTTGAAGGTGTGGTTGCTCTTGACCCAGCTTAGATTGCTGTTGAACGAGGGGCTCTGTGTGATCTGGTTCGTGCCTGCTTCCGAGCCGATTGTTTTCATGCCGCCGGCACCGCTGTTGGAAATCAATCCCGTTCCGGCCCCCGGTGTGTTCGTTATTACCGGGAACCATTTGTACTCGATGCCGCCCTTCAGGCCGAGCTCGGTCAAAGCGTTGTAATTCGTGATTTGCCCCGTCGTGGTAACGGAAGGAACAAAGAAGTAATTGCTCCGGTAGCCGCCACCGAAATGGAGCAGCATGGTGGGCGTCAGGGTGTAGTCGTAGTTCAGCCGGTACAGAGGAGCTTGCTGGAAGGTGCCCAGGGCTTCGGTGATCGGGTCCGGCAAACCGTCGGAGCGGCCGAAGATGGTGTTGCCGTTGGGATTCGCTGTCTTGGTGCGCTGCCAGAAAAACGACAGTCTGCCTTTGGGTCCGACGGTCTGGTCGATCTTGAGGGAGGGGACTTGGGTGGTTCTTGAACTCCCGTAAACGTTCAGGTAATTATTCGTCAGCGCGTTCGGCGTAGGCCCGCTGGGCTGCGGGAACAGCGCCTGGATTTTCGCCGCCACCGGGTCAAAACTGGTGATCGGAATCTTGTTGCCGACGAACTGATCCCTGACCAGGCCGCTCACCCCCGGCACCGCTCGTCCTGTACTGGGATCGTAAATCATACCTTCGAGCATCTGACGTCCGAGCGCATCCGTCCCGATTACCTTGGCGTTCGGAAGAATCGCAGCGCTGAAGTCGCCCACTCGATAAGCGGCGGTGGGGATAGTTTGAAACTGGTTGTTGATCTTGGTGGTCTCGCGGAACTGTTCCCAGTTAAAGAAGAAGAACGTCTTGTCGTGGCCGTCATACACCTTGGGAATCCACACGGGACCGCCACCGGTGAAGCCGTAATCGTTCCGGCGGGCGCGCGGCCGGGGATTGCCGGCCGGATTGCCTGTGACGTACGGGTTGCCGGCGTTAAAGATTTCGTTCACGAAGTAGTCGTATGCGCTTCCATGAAACTGGTTGGCGCCCGACCGCATGGTCACGTTGAACATGCCGCCGCCCACCTGGCCATATTCCGCCGCGTAGTTACTGGTTTGAATCGCGACCTCCTGGATCGCGTCCACGCTGGGCTGGGTCTGCGCCGGAACGCCGGGGGTGCCGGTATTCGACGCATCCTGGCCCTCGATGCGGAACGCCTGGGAATTGGCGGGCGTGCCGTTAATCCGCACCAGCGCATTGGGCACGAACGTCGAGCCCGGAATCAGCGTGACCATGGACATCGGATTCCGAATGCCCGCGCTGCCGGAAAGCGTGCCGCCGATACCCATAATAGGAAGGTCGTCCATTTTCTTGACGTCGACGTTATGGCTCAGCTCGCCGCTCTCGGTCTTCAGCAGCGTAGCCGATTCAGACACCGTGACGGTCTCCGTCGCCGCCCCGACTTCGAGGTTTATATCGACACGCAGGGTCTGCGCTACTTCGACCGTCAGCCCCGAGCGAGAGTATTTCTTGAACCCCGGGACCGCAACCGTGAGTTGATAGTCGCCGGCAGGCAACTGCAGTAGTGTGTAGTTGCCGGTGGTGGAAGTCGCACTGTCATAGACCACGCCGGTTCCGATATTCTTGGCCTGGATCGGCGCATTGGCTACCACGGCTCCGACTGGATCGGAAACGGTGCCGGTAATCGTTCCGCGGTCGCTCTGGGCGAACGCGCACACAGCAAGCAAGGCAGTACAAATAGAAAGAGACCAAAACCTCATAACCAACCCCCTAAAGCGCGAGACGAAAGATAGCGTAAGGAATGGACGGAATCACCCATTTCCCTTTTTAAACCACTGGGGTGCAGTTTACACCCGCGCGATGCCGGGGTCAAGGCGACCCCTTCTAGCGTTATCGATTCCGGAGAGTGAACCAGGCGAACGAGCCCGCGCCACGAAGCAGCCAATAATGGCGGCCCTCCACGGCCGTTGGTTGTTGGTACAGGATTAGCTTTCTTATTTCCCTACTGCTTTCCACACATCCGCCTTGGTCTGCGGAGCGGCGGAGGTGTGCACGTTTATATAGCGGTCAAAGTCCAGATTGAGCTTCTCGAGAATCGGGACCAGGGCTTTGACGTGATCGTTAGCCGGTTGCCCGGGAGTCACCGAGAAGTCGCCCTGGAACAGGATCTTCTCCTTGGGGATGTAAGCGATCAGCAAGCCGTTTGAGTGAGGAACCGGAGAGACGTGGTACAGCTCAACTGTTCGCGTTCCATCCGAGTAGACCTTCTTCTCCGAAACGGTTTCGATTTTGGCTTTCTTGGGATTCTTGGCGAGAGTGTCGTTCAGCAGCGTTCTTGGAGTGTTGAGTGCTTTCTCCAAAAACTCCTCGTTGTTCTTCTGCGTGATAATCGTCGCGCCTTCGGCCACCAGCGGCGGCAGCCCTCCCGTGTGATCGGAGTGGGGATGCGTGTTCATGACGTAACGAATCGGCTTGTTGGGGATCAGCTTCTTAGTTTCGGCGATGTACGCGAGACCGCGGGCCTCGGATTGTCCGGCCTCGAGCATCATGATGTAGTCCTTGAACTCCACGATCACCGAATCATAACTGCCGGGTCCTGTGGTGAGCCTGTAGAGGCCGTCGCCGAGCTTTTCGGAAGTGACTACGAGAGGAGCCGGAGCGCCGCCAGCAGGAGCACCGCCGCCACCACGACCTCCAGCGGGTGCAGGTGCGGGAACCAGCGTTGCGACATCGGGAGGATTCGCCTTCGCCGCCGTTACATTGACCTCAAAAAAGGGCCATCCGCCGCGCGTCTGCACGATCTTCGAAGGAGCCATTACTCCGCCGAAGTCCTTCCAACCGGTGTAGGTGGCGAGGATGTGCATGTCGCCCATAATGTTTTCACCCAGCCATGTCTCGACCCGATCGACGAGGTTCTGATCATTTACATAGCCGTTGATCACGTAGCTCTTGCCGGAAGGCGCCTTAACCGAAGGGCTCCAGGTCAGGACAGTGTAGTTCTTGCCGTCGACCTTGCGGCGGCTCGCGGTGGCGTTGTTCGCCGCAGCGCCTTTCAGGAAGCCCCACGGCGTGATGTAAAACTCCAGGGAGTTGCCCCAGGGTTGCGACACGTCGGCCTGCTGGGCCGTGACCTGCTGAAAGAACGTCCCCGGCATCGGCTGCGTTGCGCCGCCACCCGCAGGATTGTTCGTCGCTCCTGTCTGACGCGACGCCGGGGCCGTCAGATCGATCACGCGGACGTAGTTGTTAATCGGCCGCATCGGATCATGCGTTCCCCTGCAGTTCATATCGGCGGCGCTGGATCCACACTGCTGGAATGCAACATCCTTTGCCGATCCCGAATACGTGATGGATTTCACATCGCCCAATGCTTTTTGCGCATTGGCGATTACGGTTTTTGAATCCTGCGCCATCGCGCTCCCACACAGGAACGCCAGGCAGATTGCGACTACAGCAAATTTTTTCAACACAGCTTCTCCTCTTATCAACGTCTGCTACCAGCGTCTGTTGACCGGTAGAACCCACCCCGTCCTGAATATTCTATATCCACTCGGTCTCCCGTGGACCGACCCACTACCTCAAGCATCGGTAGATCAAGTTAAACCGTACGATAATGAAGACACCTTTCGATGGGCCGCATCCGCATTCTTTCCGACACTGTGGCGAACAAGATCGCGGCCGGAGAGGTCGTAGAACGGCCGGCCAGCGTGGTCAAGGAGCTGCTCGAAAACTCGCTGGACGCCGGGGCGAACGAGTTTCGCATCGAAATCGAAGCGGGCGGTCGAAGGCTGATCCGCCTGGCCGACGACGGCTGCGGAATGCTGCGCGACGACGCCATGCTCGCCTTCGAGCGCCACGCCACCAGCAAGCTGGCCGACGTGAAAGATCTGCTCTCGATCGCCACGTTGGGATTCCGCGGCGAAGCGCTGCCCTCCATCGCGTCGGTGTCGCGGCTGCTGCTCGAAACGCGCTCCCCCGAGGAACAATCCGGAACCGCGGTCGAATTCGCCGGCGGAAAATTGCTGCGGTGCGACGAAGCGGCGTTTGCCGCCGGGACCGTCATCACCATTCGCGATCTGTTCTTCAATGTTCCGGCCCGCAAGAAATTCCTGCGATCGGAGCAAACCGAGATCGCCCATATCGCCTCGCTGGTGACGCACTACAGCCTGGCGCATCCCGGCAAGACGTTCCTGCTGCGGCATAACAACGCCGAACTGCTGAGCGTCAGTCCTGTCGCATCCCTGCGCGAGCGCGTTTTTCAGGTGTTCGGCAGCCAGATCCTGGACGACCTGGTAGACCTGGGTGATCGCAACCGGGATTTGAATATGCCGCTCGATCATGACGCGCCGCCGGATGAGCCCGCACGAACGCGGCGTTTCCGGCTGCGGGGATTCGTTAGCGGCCCGCAGGTCCAGAAGCTCAATCGCAACTCGATCTACCTGTTCGTAAACGGGCGCTTGATTCGCGACCGCCTGCTGCTGCACGCGATCTCCGCTGCGTATCACAACCTGATGCCCGCGGCGTGTTATCCGTTCGCGCTGCTCTTTCTGGATTGCGACGCGGAAGAGGTCGACGTGAACGTGCATCCTTCGAAAACCGAAGTGCGGTTCCGGCACGGATCGGTGGTCCATGATTTCGTCCGCGATACCGTTCGCGAAATCCTGATGGCGCAGCGGCCGGCGTCGAATATTCCCGCGCCCACGCCTCCGCAGCCGGGAGCAGGGCTGCCGTACTCGGAGTTCAGCCAGCGGATCGAGAGCATGAGCTTTGCGGCCGCCGCCATTCCTTCCGCCCCGATTCCGGGCGACGTAATGTTGGATGCCCCGGATCCGGCGAGCTTGCCGGAATTCGTTCTGCGGCGGCCTATTTCGCCAGAGCCACGTTTTGACTTTGAGCCTGCTCCGCCGGCTGCGTCGAACTCGAAGGCTCCGATACCTGACACGCATGGACCGCTGTTTCCGGACGCTCAAATTCTCGATCCCGAAAGTCTGGACGCGCTCACGGACCTGCGGCCTCTGGGACAGATCCACGATAGCTTCATCATCGCCGCGGGGCGCGACGGATTGTGGATCATCGACCAGCATGTAGCGCACGAGAGGATTCTGTTCGAACAAGTGTTGGCCCAGCGCGCCAACGGTGGCACCGAAAGCCAGCGGCTCCTGGTGCCGATGGTGATCGGCCTGAGTGCTGCGCAGCAGATCGAATATGCGCGCATCGCCGAGGAAATGGACGCCCTGGGATTCGAGACCGAACCGTTCGGCAACCGCACCGTCGCGGTGAAATCGGCGCCGGCCGGCGTACCTGCTGGCGAGATCGAAAAAGTGCTGTTCGAAATTCTGGAGATTGCCGAGCGGGAGCTTCGGCGGGCTTCGCTGGATGACGTTCGCCGCGCTATGGCGGCCTCGATCGCCTGCCGCGCCGCGATTAAGATCAATACGCGCCTGGAGCCGGCCAAAATCGATTGGCTGCTGCGAAGCCTGGCGGCAACTTCCTGTCCCATGAGCTGCCCGCATGGTCGTCCCATCGCGCTGCGGTACCCGACGCGCGACATCCTGAAGAGCTTCCATCGCATCTAGAGCATTGCGACAGAAATCTGCTAACGTGACTGGATAGCGTTCATGCCGCGGAAAAAGACGTTGGCCGCGCCCAAGCGATCCCGGGCCGCCCCCGGCCAGGCAATTCAGGATCGAAAGACCTTTCCCATCGTGGGGGTGGGAGCATCTGCCGGAGGACTGGAAGCCTTCCGGAGCCTGCTGCAGACACTCCCCCACAACACCGGCATGGCTTTTGTGTTCGTCCAGCATCTGGACCCGGAGCATGAGAGCCTGCTCACCAAATTGCTCTCCCATGCCACCCGTATGCCGGTGACGGAAGTCACCCAAGGCGTGGCGGTCCGGCCGGACCACATTTATGTGATTCCGCCCAACACGGCTCTGGGAATCCGTCACGGGATTCTCCATCTCCAGGCCCGCAAGAAACAGGACGGCAGGCACATGCCCATCGACCATTTCTTCCAGTCGCTGGCCGAAAACGAAGGCAGCCGGGCTATCGGCGTGATCCTTTCCGGGGTGGCTACCGACGGAACGCTGGGCCTGACGGCCATAAAAGCCGCAGGCGGAATCACCTTCGCCCAGGACGCGAGATCCGCGAAGTATGATGGCATGCCGCGCAGCGCCATCGGCGCCGGATGTGTGGATTTTGTGTTTTCTCCGGAAGGCATCGGCAGGGAGCTCAAGCGCATCGGTCTTCATCCCTATCTGGCTACGCCGGATCACCCGGACGTGGGGGACCGCCCTCCCTATCGTGAAGAAGGCCTGCGCACAATTTTCGCGCTGCTGCGCAATGCCTCCGGAGTTGACTTCACCCACTACAAGCGCTCGACCATCAACCGGCGGATCGCCCGCCGCATGGTGCTGCACAAAGTTTCGAACCTCCGCCAGTACATCAAGCATCTGGGCGAAAACCGCGCCGAGCTCACGGCGCTTTACGAAGACATCCTGATCCACGTCACCGGATTCTTTCGCGAGCCGGATACCTTCCGCGCGCTCAAAGAAACGATTCTGCCCCGGATTTTTCGCACCAAGGAACGCGGCGAGCCCCTTCGTATTTGGGTGGCGGGCTGCTCGACGGGCGAGGAAGTGTACTCGATCGCCATTACCGTGCTCGAGTACCTGCGAGGTCAGGCCGGTTCCACCCAGATTCAAATCTTCGCCACGGACGTCAGCGACACGGCTCTTGAAAGAGCCCGGGCAGGAATTTATTCCGAAAGCGTCATGTCGGGCGTATCGCGGGAACGGATGCGCCAGTTTTTCGTCCGTGCCGACGGCGGGTATCAGATCACGAAATCGGTTCGCGAAATGTGTATATTCGCGCGCCAGGACCTGGCCAAGGATCCTCCTTACTCGCGGCTGGACCTTTTAACCTGCCGCAATGTCCTGATCTACATGGAGCCGGTGCTTCAGAAGAAGGTCATGACGATTTTCCATTACGCGTTGAAACCGACTGGATTCTTGGTTCTCGGAAAGTCCGAATCCATCAGCGGCTTTTCGGAGTTATTTACACCAGTGGGACGCAAGCGAAAGATCTATTCCAAGAAGTCTTCCAGCAATCGCCCGGGGGTCGATTTGCCCGCGGCGCATCCCAAGCACGTAACCGCTGAGCCGTCGGATAGGCAGGACGTACCCGCCCGTTTCGACGTTCAAAAGGAAGCAGACCGAATCATCATGAACCACTACGCGCCCGCGGGCCTGGTGGCTAGTGACGATCTTCAGATCCTGCACTTTCGAGGGAACGTCGCGCCGTATCTGTCGCCTTCCCCGGGGCAGGCCAGCCTCAGCCTGCTCAGAATGGTCCGGCCAGAATTTGGCGTGGAGTTGCGAACCGCCATCCACCGCGCCGGGAAGCAGGAAGTTCCCATCCGGAAAGCCGGCGTGCTGATCAAGCGGAACGGACGGCTGAAGGAAGTGAGCCTGGAAGTGCTGCCGCTGAAGGGATCGGCAGGTGAGCGGTTTTTCCTGGTGCTGTTCCACGAAACCCGCGTCCCGGCTTCGGAAGCGTCGGAGACCCCGGCTTCAAAGACCAAGTCGACGCGCGCCGGGGACCTGGAAGAGACCAGACTCCAGCGGGAATTGCAGACCACCAAGGAGCATCTGCAATCCATCATCGAAGAACATGAGGCCATCAACGAAGAACTGAAATCGGCCAACGAGGAAGTCCTTTCGAGTAACGAGGAACTTCAGAGCACCAACGAAGAGCTGGAGACCGCGCAGGAAGAGTTGCAATCCAGCAACGAAGAGCTGGTTACCATCAACGAACAGCTTCAGAATCGCAACCAGGAACTGAGCCAGCTCAGCGACGACTGGTCGAATCTTCTCGGTGGACTCAACATTCCGATCGTCATGCTCGGCAACGACCGGCGGATCCGGCGCTTTACCTCACCGGCCGAAAAGCTGCTTAACCTGCTTCCGAGCGACATCGGCCGGCCGATCGGCAATATCCGGCCAAACCTCAAGGTCCCTGACCTGGACGGGCTGATCACCGATGTGATCGACAAGGTAAGCCAGCGGGAAATCGAGATTCAAGACCGCGACGAACGGTGGTACTCGATGCGCCTGAGGCCGTACCGGACGGCGGACAACCGGATTGACGGCGTCCTCATGATTTTTGTCGACGTTCACGCCGTCAAGACCACACAGGACGCTTTACGCGACCAGAACAGTTTCTCGACAGCGGTAATGGAATCCTCCGGAGCTTTGGTAATGGTGACCGACACGGAGGGGCGGGTGGTCGCCTTCAATCGCGCCTGTCAGATTGCCAGCGGATACAAGCTGGAGGAAATGGCGGGCAAAGTAATTTGGGATCGATCGCTGGTTCCCAAGGAAGAAATCGACCGCGAGCGAACCATCTATCGGCGGCTGGTGGCCGGCCGCGCTCCCATCCAGCATGAGGGTCATTGGATCGGCAAGAAAGGAAGCCGGCGATTGATCTCCTGGAATAGCGCGGCCATACCGCTCGCGACCGGTCGCCCTCGCCACCTGGTCCGCATCGGTACGGATATTACCGAGCGCCGGGAGATTGAGACCGCGCTACAGAAAAGTGAAGCGGCGCTCCGCCAGAGCCAGGCCCAACTGCAAGCGCTTACCGCTGGTCTGCTCTCCGCGCAGGAAGAGGAACGCGCGCGCGTCGCTCGTGAACTTCATGACGACATCAGCCAGAAACTGGCGATGCTCAATCTCGAGGCCGAAAGCGTGCTCCGGAAGCAACCGCAGAGCGACGGCAAGCTTCGCACCGAATTGACCCGGCTGTCTCATCGGCTGCGCGGAATCCTGCGCGACGTGGAGCGAACCGCCTACCGTCTGCATCCTTCTTCGCTCGACCACCTCGGGTTGTCCGTGGCGCTGAAGTCGTATTGCACGGACTTCTCCACGCAGAATGGCATCGCCCTGCGCTGCACGGACCGGAATCTGCCTCGCGGCATCCAGCCTACGCTGGCCCTAACCATTTACCGCGTCGTGCAGGAAGCGCTGCGCAACGTCGTCAAGCACTCCGGCGCCCGCCGGGCGATGATTTCGGTGGCCGGCAAAAATGGCGCGATCAACTTGACGGTAAGGGATTTCGGCCGAGGGTTCGATGTTTCCCGATCCAAGAAACGCGGGCTCGGGCTGATCAGCATGGAGGAACGTGTTCGCCAGGCGGGAGGCGTCTTCACACTGAAGACAACGCCCGGGAAGGGCGTCCGCATCGATGTAATCCTTCCGATCCCTTCGCGGAAAGCGCAGTCGTCCCAGCTAACACTCGCGCACGCAAAGTGACCGGAGCCGGAAGGCGCTAGAATCGAGGGTATATGACGCGCCGTCCAAGACTTCTCCTGGCGGACGATCATCCCTTATTTCTCGAAGGCGTTCGCCGTTTCCTCGAAAACAAGTATGAGGTGGTGGGAACCGTGGCCGACGGCCAGGCGCTCATTACCGCCGCGCAACAGCTTCGGCCGGATGTCATCGTGGTGGACATCTCCATGCCTGAAATGAATGGTCTGGCCGCAGCACAAATCCTCGGAAAGACGGTGCCATCGGCGAAATTCATCGTTCTATCCGTCCATTCCGACCAGGCTTACGTCAGCGAGGCATTCCGGGTGGGAGTAAAAGGCTACGTCTCCAAGCGCGCCGCCGCCGCGGAACTGCTCACCGCGATCAAGCAGGTGCTGGAAGGACGCACGTACGTCACCCCGCTGGTCGCCCTGAATACGCCTGTAGCCGCCAAGGACGCAAAGCGGCTCACGTTGCGGCAACTGGAAATCTTGCGGCTGGTGGCCGAGGGCTATCAAAACAAGGAAATCGCACAACTTCTCAAGATTTCCGTAAAAACCGTGGAATTTCACAAAACCCGCATTATGAGCGAGCTGGATATCCACACGCCGGCGGGCCTTACGCGCTACGCCATCGACCACGGCATCGCCGCGGCCTAGGGTTCAACCTAGTTCTCATCGGCACGCGAAGGTGGCCATACTAACTGCGTGCCACTCCCGCGCACGGGTTCCCGTCGAAAACGCCTGCTGGTGCATTTGTCCCAGGCGGTGGAGACGCTCGGCCTTAAAAAAGCGCCGATCACTCACGTCGTGCCGTTTGAGGGCGCCTTACACGGGAATGTGAAGATTCAGTTCTTCGACGTGAGCCGCCACGAGTTCGGGCATTTCGAGAGCATTTCCAAGGCGCTGATCCGGCTTGACCAGGGCACCTACGGACGGTGCACATACTGCAGAAAGCGAATCGAGTCGGAGGTCCTGGCAGAGACGCCCTGGGCTACCCTGTGTCTCGAATGCGGGGATCAGGAATCCCAACCCTAGTTTGCTTTTATCCAAATAGGCCCGCTTTTACCCGTGCGACCTCCGCCACACTCCAGGCCTGCGCCGGGCAACCGCGCGGATAGCGGGGCTCTTCAGCATCATAGATCTCCGCGATGGACCCGATGCAGCCGCTTTGAGCCGCTTCCGACTCCAGTGTCACGACTAGATCCCGGCAGTGGGCCAGGTTCGCTTCCGTTTTTCCGAATGCGACCAGATAGGCGTCGACGAACGGGCCCAACAGCCAGGGCCACACCGTGCCCTGATGATACGCTCCGTCGCGTTCGACCGGCGACCCTTCATAGCGCGGCTTGTAATCGGGATCGGCGCGCTCGAGCGTCCGCAGACCGACCGGCGTAAGTAGTTCGCGCTCGACAATGCGGACAACAGCCTGCTGCTGACCCAGCTCCAGGAGCCCAAAAGGGAGGCTGACCGCGAAGATCTGGTTGGGGCGGAGCTGGGCGATCGAGCCTTCGGGAGCCAGCACGTCATACAAACACTTCCGATGCGGATTCCAGAAGAGCGCGCGAAAACTGTCGCGGACGCGGTCTGCCTCGGCGCGGTAATCCTCCGCGGCCGGATCGTGCAGCATTTTTCCCCAATCCGCCATGAGCGACAGCGCCGCGTGCCATAGAGCATTGATCTCGACCGGCTTCCCGTAGCGCGGCGTGACTTTGGTGTCCATCCACGTTAACTGCACGCCTGGAGCGCCGGCGCTTAGCAGATGATCCTGGGGATCGACGCCGATGTTATACCAGGTGCCGCGCCGGTGCCAGTAAATGATTTCCTTGGCGGCGGGATAGAACACGTCCCGAAGAAATGCGGGGTCGCCACCGGCCTGGAGCCAGGCTCGGACGGCTTGGAACATCCACAGAGTGGCATCGGCCGTGTTGTACTCAGGTGTTTCGCCGGCATCGGGAAAACGGTTTGGAATGATGCCCTGGTTGCGAAACTGGAGAAAGCCTTCGATGATCTCCCGCGCGGTATCCAGGCGGCGAGGGGCGATCAGCAGGCCGGGCAGGCTGATCATGGTGTCGCGGCCCCAGTCGGTGAACCAGGGATAGCCGGCGATAATGGTGGGCTTTCCGTCGGCGCGGCGCACGATGAAGGGATCGCGCTTAGCGAGTGGCGGTTCGACAGCCTCCGTGCCGTCAATTGACGCGCACACCGGAGTCCATTCGCCGGGTTGGAGATCGATCGTGAGAATGCCGGGCGTAAAGAGATCCTCGCGGAAATCGAGTCCCCGTTCGAGCTCGGTCAAGTACTCGATGTTGTAGTACCAGTGCGGATCGTGAGTAAACGTGCCCTTCGATCGAAATTCGAGCGGCGGCAATCCTCGGTACGGCGCCACGCGAACCACGCCCGGCGATTGTTCGGCGCCCTGGTCGAGATACGAGTTGGCATGCGCTAGCGCGTGATAATCGCGATACGCCAGGAAAGGCCGTAGGCGCAGAGTCAGCGGAGCATCCGAACGATAGCGCACGACCACGGCCTGCCGGTCCGGAACCAGGTACACCTGCTTCTCTAATTTGACGCCCCCGAGATCATAGCGCCAGGTTGCGCAGGGTTCCGCGCGAAACTCGTCCAGCCACTTGTGGCCGCCGTTCACCAGCGTGCTGGGATACTGGCAGGAACTCAGCGCGAATACACGGTCTCCAATTACGGCCTCTTCTTCGAAGCGCGAGAGCATTACGTAGCGTTCTGCGGGCGGCTTCAGCGAGGCTACCAGCAGGGCGTGATACCGCCGCGTGTTGAGTCCGGCGACGGTGCCCATGGCGAATGCGCCGGTGCCGTTCGTTTCCAGCCATTCGCGGTCGGGCGAGGCGTAGCTGGCCCCTGCGAACGTCATTTGGCTATATCGCGATGAGTTTCCTTGACGCGATACCCGGCTTGGCCGAGCCGCTTGCGAAGCTCGTTGGCGATCATCACGCTGCGATGGTGCCCGCCGGTGCAGCCGAACGAAATGGTGAGGTAGCTCTTGCCTTCCTCGATGTAATGCGGCAGCAGGTACACCAGCAGATCGGAGATACGCTCGATGAACTCCTGGGTCTGCGGGAACGACCGGATGTAGCGCGCCACACTCGGGTTCTTGCCGGTCAGTTTCTTGAACGCCGGAATGTAGTTGGGATTCGGCAGGAAGCGCACGTCGAACACCAGGTCGCTCTCCGGCGGAACTCCGTGGCGGTACCCGAAACTGGTGACGTGCACCAGGATGCCGGACGGGCCCGCGCGTTTTCCGCCGAAGGTGGAATGAATGGTCTCGCGCAGCTCGTGTACATTGAACTTGCTGGTGTTGATGATGGGCTCCGCCAATGCCCGGATGGGCTCCAGGCGCTCACGCTCGCGGCGGATGCTGGCTGCGACGCTTTGCCCGGTTCCCAGCGGGTGGGGACGGCGAGTTTCGCTGAAGCGGCGAATCAGGGCGGAGTCGTCAGCATCCAGGAAGACGAGCTTGGTGGGCACCTGGCGGCGGATGCGCTTGAATAGCGCTGGAAACTTCTCGAGCGCCGTGCCCTCGCGAATATCGACCACCAAAGCCGCGCTGCGGATGTTCTGCGCGTTCTTGGCGAGCTCGGCGAATTTCGGAATCAGGTCGATGGGCAGGTTGTCCACCGAGTAATAGCCCAGATCCTCCAGAGCCTTGAGCACCGTGCCTTTGCCCGACCCGCTCAGACCGGTGATGATCACCAGCTCGGTCTTATGCGCCGGTCGCGGAGGGCGCGGAGAGGATGCCGGCATTGTGGAGGATTAAGTGTTCAGGATTCGATCAGGTCGAAGTGCCCGTCGCGCCGGCGTACCAGCACGGACAGTCCCTCGCGTTGCGCGTCGCGATATACCAGGTAGTCGCGATCGTCCATTTCAAGCAGGGCCTCGTCGAGAGTCATGGGCTTGCGCCGCCCCAAACCGTTCACGCGGAAAACCCGTTTCGCGGCGGTGTCGCCTTCACCGGAAGCGCCGGGCTCCGGCGCGGTCTCCGGGAGTTTGGCACCCGTTCCCTTGCGGCGGTGCGTTTCGCGCCACTTGCCCCGGGTCTTCACAGCCTGCGTGTCCAGCTTCTCCATGGCCACTGTCAGGGCGGTCAACAGGTCGGTGTCGGAACCCTTGCCCACCAGTTGATGATCGTAAAACTGGATGGTGACTTCGGAGCAGTACAGATGCCGTTCCTGGCACACCATTACGTGAGCTTCGCGCTCGCCTCGCCCGTCCAGAAGCTTGGCAAGCTTGCCGAATTTGCCATCCAGTTTCTCCTGGATCTTGGAAAGCATGGGATGGGGAATTCCCTTGTAGGTGACTTTCATAGGCCGAATGCTCCCTTTAGGAGCGCACTCGCCGCTGATGTGTGGACGGGATACGCATGTCTTCGCGGTATTTGGCGACCGTACGGCGCGTAACTTCTATTCCTTCCGCCTGCAGGCGCTCGGTGATCTGTTCGTCGGTCAGCGGATGCATGGGATCCTCCTCCTCAATCATCTTCTTGACCCTACGCTTCAGAATCAGCAGCGGTGTGGCACCGCCGCCGGGGCCTTGAACGGCCTCAGAGAAAAAATATCTTAGCTCATAGACGCCCTGAGGTGTGTGGGCGTACTTATTGGAAACCGCGCGGCTCACCGTGGACGGATGCACGCCGATCTCCTCGGCGATTTCCTTGATCATCATCGGCTTCAGATAATCGATGCCGTATTCCAGGAAATCCAACTGGCGGCGCACTACCGACTGGCAGA
The DNA here is from genome assembly GCA_025463005.1 of Bryobacterales bacterium. GTDB lineage: Bacteria > Acidobacteriota > Terriglobia > Bryobacterales > Bryobacteraceae > Palsa-187. The sequence continues at coordinate 17,476 of JAOAPR010000228.1, forward strand.
CTTTGAGAATGGTCTGCTTGCGCTGCTCGATATTCTTCATGAGCTGGATGGCCGACGCGTAGCGTTCCTTAATGTAGCTGCGAACCTCGCGGTTGGGCTCCTGCTCGCGGTCGAGCATCCGGCGGTATTGCGGATTCAGGCGAAGCTGCGGAATGTCGTCATCGCTGACCTGGATGAGATAATCCTCGCCGTCCTTGGAAATGTAGACGTCGGGCTCCACCTGCCGTGCTCCGGGGCCGGAATAACGCAGACCAGGCCTGGGGTCCAGGTGCTTGATAACATCGAGCGCGACCTGGATGTGCTCCAACGGGCGCCGCAGCAACCGCGCGAGCTCCTTAGGTTGCCGGGTCTCCACCAGCTTCAGGTGGTCGAAAAGGATCTGCCACGCCAGGCCGTCTTTAGCGCCGCGGCTTTCAAGCTGCAGCAGCAGGCACTCCCGCAAATCGGATGCGGCAACACCCGCGGGATCGAGCGTCTGCACCACGCGAATGGCTTCCTTGACGTCCTCGAGCGAGTGACCACCCTCGGCAGCCATCTCGTCCGGGCTCGAAAGCAGATAACCGTTTTCATCCAGGTTGCCGACCACTCCGTCGGCGGCGTCCCGAACTTCTTCGCTGAGAGCCACCAGCGCTAATTGCGAATGCAGGTGATCGGACAACGTGACGGGCGAGGAAAGGAAAGTTTCGAAGGACGGCTTTTCGACGTTCTCGGAAGCGGGACTCTTGTAGCCGGGATCGAGATAGTCATCGAAGTAGGATCCGAAGTCGATTTCGTCGAAGGGATCGGCTTGCGCGGGCGCCTCCGGATTTTCGGGAACAGTCGTGGTCGCGGCTGCTTCGATGGCAGGGCCCAGCGAAGCTTCCACAAATTCGGCGGCAGCAGCGACTGCCGGCTCGATACCTTCCGTGGCGTACGCGCCATCTGACACGTCCACTTCGACTGGACCGGAGGTCACATCGAGGATCGATTGGTCGGCCGGATCGGCTACGCGCTCGGCCTCGAGCAGCGGCTGCAATTCTTCAGGCGTGAGCTCCTCGCCAGTCTCTCCCGATTCTTCGAGGACCGGGTTCTGCGAGATCTCTGCCTGAATCATGTCTTTCAGCTCGAGACGGTTCAGCTGGAGCAGGCTGACCATCTGCACCAGCCCTGGCGTAAGGATCTGCTTTTGCTGGACCCGTACCTGCAGTCTGGGGGAGAGCGAACTCATGACTCGCTTCAAGTTTATCACTGGGCGTCGGACGTTCGTGGTGTCAATTTTCGGGGGGTCAAATAGCCGTTTGACATCTATCACATGCGCGGCCGGGCGGACCGGGACAGCCAGGTGCGTCGGTGACAATCTCCAGTGGAATGAGCACGAAATCGACAACATCACCGCCGCAAGAGCCGGTTCTCGAAGGAGTTGCGCTGCCCGATCCAGCCGCGCGGATTCTGAAGCAGATCCTGCAAGTTTCTGGACTCGCGCGGGTCACCGTGACCAGCGCGCACCGGGATCCAGGCGAGCAGGCGCGCGTGATGTATGAAAATTGCGTCTCGAAGGGCGCGGCGTACAACAAGACGATGTATTGTCCGGCGGGCGATCAGGTGGTGGACGTGTTCGAGACGAATCGCGACAAGCCGCGCGATGCGGTGATTCAGCTCATGACGGAGAAGATCCTGGAAGTCGGCCCGAGTAGCGTCTCCATGCACCTGAGCGAAACGCATTACACGTTCGATGTTGCGCCCAGCTCGATTCCTGAGCACAAGCGCGCGGCCTTCGTCGCGGCAGTGCTCGGCAACAAGGCGGTATCACGATTGATACAGCCGCCGAAGGATCCGGCGTTCCACGTGGAGATTCCGAAAGGCCAGAATGCAGCTTAGCGCAACTGGCTGCGCTTGATCTGTGCTCGGCGGCGGCCCTGTTCCAGGTTCCCGGCTGCCTTCTCCTTGGCGGCGTCGCCGACCTTGATGTGATTCACCACCTTTTGCGCGCCTGCCGACTTGGCCATGCGCGTAGCTGATCCCTTGTGCTGGACCACGTCCGTGGTTCCATCCCAATAAGCCACGCCGCCCTGCACGCGCACAGTGAATCCGTCCTTGCCTATGACGGATTTAGCCAAGCGCGCCCGGATTTCCTTTTCAATCTGAGCATCCTGCGGAGCCGTAGCGCCTTGAGATTTCGTTTGCGCGGGAGCACCACAAATCGCGAGTAGCAGCACCAAGATAATTTTCAGCACGCTGAATTAGTCGTGCAGGTCCGCCAAGACTCTCAGAGATTTTAGGCTGACGGCGACGCTGCCCATCTGGCCGATCGCGATTCCGGCTGCCTCGGCAGCCAGCTGCATGGCCTGGCTCCAGGAAGCACCGGCGGTGATCGCCATGGCGACCACGGCCAGCACGGTATCGCCCGCTCCGGTGACGTCGAACACCTGGCGGGGAGTGGGGGCGACGTGCTCGGGCGGCTGGGATTGGGAAAAGAGAGTCATGCCCTCGGACCCTTCGGTGACCAGGACATGCGTCCCCGCCATGCTCTTCGCCAAGCAGCTTCCAGCGGCGAGAACCTCAGCGTGAGTTGTTGCCGGCAGACCGGTCAACAAACCCAGCTCCAGACGGTTCGGCTTCAACAGGAAAACTCCCCGGTAGCGGGACAGGTCGGCTCCCTTGGGATCCGCAAACACGCGCTTCCCGGCGCGGCTGGCCTCGCCGATCACCGCTTCGAGAAGCGAGGGCGTGAGGAACCCCTTGGCGTAGTCGGAAATGACGATAGCCTCCGCGTCTCCCAGATACTTTTTGACGGCTTTTAGGACATCGGCAACGATGTCCTCAGAAATTGGTTCGGTGGTTTCCTCGTCCACGCGAACGATCTGCTGATGGGCGGCGATCACCCGAGTCTTCGTGGTGGTGGGACGCCCGCCGTCGGCGATCAGGCCGCTTGTTTCGACGCCATGGACGCTCAGCGCACCCCGCAGCTCATCCGCGTGGGAATCTGTACCGATAACGCCAAAAAGGCTCACGTGGGCGCCCAGGGCCGCCAGGTTCGCGGCGGTATTCCCTGCCCCGCCCGGCTGAAGGCTGGTACGCTGCTTGCGGACGACGGGCACCGGCGCTTCGGGCGATAAGCGCGAGGCTTGACCCCACCAATACCAGTCCAGAATAACGTCCCCTAGAACGAGAATTCGCTGTCCGGGAAACCTTTTGAATATGTCGGGAAGCCCCATTTCGGCTTACTCTAACATAGAGAGTCTCTTTCTCCTGCACGACATGTATCCCGGCGAAAAAATCCTGTCCCTGGAACAGATGGATGAATGGGTCGCTGCCGAGAAGGCTGCCGGCCGGAGGATCGGCTTCACCTGCGGCAGTTTCGACCTGCTGCACGCCGGTCACGTCCAGTATCTGGGAGCGGCGCGCGATCTATGCGACCGCCTGATGGTGGCCGTGAACTCGGACGCGTCCGTGGGACGGTATAAGAATCCGCTGCGGCCGATCGTTGGGGAGCGCGAGCGGATGTACGTCGTCGCGGGCCTGGCAGCAGTTGACGTCGTGACGCTGATGGAAGATGACCGGCCCCTCGCCCTATTGCTCCGCTGGAAGCCCGATCTATACATCAAGGGCGGGGATTACTCAGAAGACGGGTTGCGCTCGGCCGAAGCGGTGCGGGCGTACGGGGGCAAGGTCGAGGTCATCCGGTCCCGCTTCGAGACCAGCAGCTCGAAGCTCGTTGAAAGGATTGGAGCGCTAAACGGACACGCGGAGCCAGAAACGGCGGGGGCGCATAGCTACAACGGGTTGGTGCTGCTCGATCGCGACGGGACGCTCATCCGAAACGTGCCGTTCCTGCACGATCCGGCGAAGATGGAGCTGCTACCGGGCGTGATCGACGGCTTGCTGAAGCTTCAGGCGGCGGGCCTGCGGCTGGCAATCGTATCCAACCAGCAGGGCATCGGTCTGGGCTACTACACGGTCCAGGATTTCATCGCCGTGAATCAACGGATGCTGCGTGAGCTGGGCGCAAGTGGAGTCCGGATTTCGAAGATTTACTTCTGCCCGCATTCGATGGCGGAACAGTGCTCCTGCCGCAAGCCGGCGACGGGGATGATCATGCGTGCGATGCAGGACTTCGGGGCCGCGCAGGAACAAACCTTTCTGGTGGGCGATTCCGACGACGATATGCAGGCGGGAAAAGATGCCGGCTGCGAGACGGTGCGGGTAGATGAGAAGGGATTCGGGCCGGCGGCGGAACGCATCCTGGCGCTGCTACAACGCGCATCTGGTAATTTGAAGGTATGAAGTCGCTGTTGTCCGCTGCCTCCCTTACACTACTGGGCTTTCTGGTCCTGGCCGCCCGTCCCGGAAATCTTCCGAACCTCCCCAATCTCGATTCCCTGCCGGCGGCCGATACGATTTCGATTGCCTCACTGAACCTGGCGCACGAGACCAGTTTCGAAAAAGTTCTGCGCGACGTGGAGGCGGCGCCCCGGCTGCGCCAGGCCGATGTTCTTCTTCTGCAAGAAGTGGCCAATGTAGAAGGAGGTCCCAGCATCGCCAGCCAATTGGCCGACCGGCTGGGCTATTCGGTGGCTTTTTCGGCTGAAGGGCCGAAGGTTTACGATCGGGGCCTGGCGGTGGTGAGCAAGTTCCCGATTGAAGACTCAAAGGTGGAATGGCTGACGCCCTACAACCTTCATTTCAAAACCCGCCACCGGTTTGCGCTCGCGGTGAAGCTGCGCGTGCCGGCAGGCGAGCTGCGCATCTGGAACGCCCACCTGGATACCCGCATCAATCCTGATCAGCGGTTGGGCCAGCTCCAGCCGGTGATGGATGAGGCTGCTAAGCTAACGGGTCCACGGCTCATCGGCGGCGATTTCAACACCAACGACTTTTATTGGATCGACCACGTGCTGCCGATTCCCCACGGTGGCGGGTACCGGTCAACGGTGCGCCGCGCGATGGCGCAATATGGATTCAAGACGCCCTTCGCAGACCAGCTAGTCACGCTGCCGGTTATACGCCAGCATCTGGACTGGATGTTCGTGAACGGGCTGGAACCGCTGAGCTCGAGCGCAGAGCCCATCCCCTTTTCAGATCATCACGCGATCTGGGCAGCCTTCCGCGTGGCGCGCTAGACCGGACTCCACGGATACTGCCGTGCGTCGTCGACGATTTTGGCGGCCGTGGCCTCGGCGTCTACCTGGTAGGTGCCGTTGGCGCACGCTCGCGCGATCTGCTCGAGGCGCTCCTGGCGTTCTGGATCCGCAGCCAGCGAACGCAGACTCCTGACTAGCTCGGAAAGATGAAAATCATCGCCGGACGCATCCGAGCCGGCCCGAGAGGCCTGCTTCCTGATCGATTGGTCCGTCCCGTTCAGAGGCGAGACGTTGGCATTTTGAACTTTCATGTTTTGGACCGCGATTGCTTAAAGTTACTTAACCAGTGTCGCTCATTTTTGGGGCGAAGGTCTACAAGTATTTCGCATAAGCCAGGAGGCATAGCGAGCTGCCCGATCGCGGGCCGCATTGTATACTGATGCTCGAATGATCCAACGAAAATGGAAGGGAGACTACCTCTTTCTCCTTGAGAACCTGGTGCTTAAGGACTTCCGAATCCGCTACCGGAACATGAGCCTGGGTATCCTGTGGTCGCTGATCAACCCGCTGGTAATGATGGCGGTCCTGACTTTCGTTTTCGGGCGCGTATTTGGCAAGCAGAACGAGCCTGCCTTCCCCCTTTTCGTCCTGTGCGGCCTGGTTCCATTTAACTTCTTCACCGGCGCGTGGCTGAGCGGGACCGGGTCGATTGTGGCCAACGCCCAACTGGTGAAACGCGTGCCGGTGCCGCGCGAAGTGGTTCCGATTGCGGCAGTTATTTCCAATTGCGTTCACCTGGTGATCCAGATGGCGCTGCTGTTGGTCCTGACGTTTTATTTCGGCTTAGGCGCCAACCGATTCTGGTTATGGCTGCTGCCGCTATGGCTGCTGTATATTGCGTTCGTGTGCGGCATCTCCCTCATATCGAGCGCGGTGAGCGTGTTCATCCGGGATACCCAGTACGTGGTGGAATCATTCAACCTGGTGCTGATGTACCTGGTGCCGATCTTCTACTCGTTTGAGATTATTCCGGCGAAGTATGCGGCCGTTTATCGCTTCAACCCGGTGGCGGCATTGGTGCTGGCGATGCGCAACATCCTGCTTGAACACCAGCCCCCTCCCACCACGCTGATCGTAAATATGGTGATTGCGGCGGCGGTGGCGCTCGGTGTAGGACTGCTCCTGTTCGGCAGATTGAAACGGAGTTTTTATGAGTATATTTGAGAAGTTCATTTCCCCCGCCCGTGACGGTGGAGGCTACGTGCGGGCCATTTCATCCGCCCACGGAAGCGCTTCCCGATAGGCCGCGCCGACCAGCTCTGCAGGTGTCCCCAACCGGCCCGCCAGGCGCTCCACTTCGTCCCAGTCCGCCATTTCATAGCGCCGGACCAGGTTGTAGATCGTATTGAGAACGCATTCTTCGGGCGCCTGTCCGCGCAACACGGAGTCGAGCCGAGCAGCCAGTCCCAGCTCATCAAGCGCGTCTTCGAGCGGACGATCCAGAAGCGCGTCCAGCAATGAAAACAGCCCGACCAGGAATGCCTGGTCTTCGACGCCTTCGCCGGTGGCTTGAGCTAACAGTTCGCAGAAGCGGCCGCGCACCAGAGATTGTGTGATCAGCTCGCCGGGCTTCTCTTCGGCGATGGCCGGCAGCGCGGCAATCGAGATCCATTTGCGAATGCCGTACTCGCCCAACACCACCAGCGCCCGGTGGATGGAATGTACTCTGCTTTGCCGCCCGAAGTGGGCTGAATTTGCGTAGCGCATCAGCTTGTAGGAGAGCGCGACGTCTTGCGAGATCAGGGCCGCCAGCCGCGTGAAATCCAGCTCGGGACGGTGCGCCTCTTGAATCATCCGCAAGCAGTGCAGCTTCAGAGCCGGGATTTGCGTGCCCTGCATCACGACCGGCCGCGCAAAGAAATTTCCCTGGAAATAGTCGTATCCCGCGCGCAGAGCCCAACGGAAATCCGAATCCGTCTCCACCTTTTCGGAAAGCATGCGGATTCCACGCGCCTGGAAGTCCCGCAGCATGACTTCCTGTTGCGGCTTCGGCGTATGCATTTCGAGCTTGATCATGTTGGCGAGATCGATCAGAGAATCCATCCTCGGGCCGGGCCGGAAATCGTCCAGCGCGATCCGATACCCTTCCTTGCGCATGCGGCTCACCGCTGCTAATACCTCCGGATCGGGCTCGATGTCTTCGGTCAGCTCGATGACCGTGCACTCTTTGGGAAGGGTGGAATACCACTCGTGGAGCAGCATGTCACGTCCAAAATTGATACAAGCCTGCTTTCCACGCAGCAGCTTGTCGAAGCCGATGGACAGCATGCTATTGGAAATCACCTGACGGGTGGCCGAGCTGGCATCCGACCCATCGAAGTGCATGGCAGAGGCACTCGATCGGAACAGGAGCTCGTAACCCCATACCTTGCGGTTGCGGTCGAAAATGGGTTGGCGCGCGACGAACACTTCCACGCTTTCCATATCGACCAAAAGTGGCAGGATTTCAGGAATTTTCGTCAGCCGTGCTTGGTTTTCACCACCACGGGCGTCCCTGCGAAGCCGAACTTCTCCCGCAGACGGTTCGCCAGAAACCGCTCGGCCGAAAAATGCAGCTTTCCGCGATCGGTAAAAACGACGAATGTGGGCGGACGGATGGACGCTTGAGTCAGGTACTTAATCTTGGGATGGTACTCCCAACGCAGCAGCTCTACGAAGCGGTTGAGCTCCCCTGTGCCGATGCGATGGGAGGCCGACTCGAAACCCTTGCGGATCAGAGAAAAGAGCGCTGAGGTGCCCTGTCCCTTGAGCGCCGATACGAACACTACAGGGGCGTAATCCAGGAACTTCAGGCGTTCGTGAATTTGCTCCAGGAACTTCTTCCTGTTCCGTTCGGTTACCGCGTCCCATTTGTTCACGCACAGCACCACCGCCCGGCCTTCTTCGTGGGCGTATCCGGCGATGGTGGCATCGAGCGCCAGTACGCCCTCGGTAGCGTCCATGACCAGCACAGCGACGTGGGCCATACGCAGATGACGGCGCGCCATGACGACGCTGAGCTTTTCCGCCATCAGATGGGTTTTACCCTTGCGGCGGATCCCAGCGGTATCGACGAACACATATTCGACGCCATCGCGGGTGACGGATTCATCCACGGCGTCGCGCGTTGTCCCGGCGATGGGGGAGACGATGGCCCGGTCGGAGCCGGTCAGCGTGTTCAGCAGCGTGGATTTCCCTACGTTGGGCCGGCCCAGGATCGCGACCTTGATCTGCTTGGCGGGCGCATCCGGCTCCAGGGTCGATTCCGCAAATCCCGCCGTAACGTGTTCCAGGAGCTCGTCGATACCGAGGTGATGCTCGGCAGAAACCGGGAAGAGGTGCTCGAAGCCAAGCTCGTGAAATTCGTGGGCCAAGTCGGCGCGGCGGGGGCTATCGATCTTGTTGACGGCCAGCGCGACCGGCTTGCCCAGGCGGCGAAGCATGCGCGCCAGGTCGCGATCCGCGGCCGTCAGCTCGCTGCGGCCGTCGATCAGGAAGATGACGTGATCGGCTGTATCCAGAGCTACGCGGGCCTGCCGCAGGATCTCGCTGGGGATCAGATCGTCGTCATCCTGGATGATGCCGCCGGTATCGATCAGGTCGAATTTGCGGGCGCGATGCTCAGCCTGCCCATAGATGCGGTCGCGCGTAATGCCGGGCTCGTCGCCGACGATGGAGCGGCGGGAACGCAGGATCGCGTTGAATAGAGTCGACTTACCGACGTTGGGCCGGCCGACGATCACGACTGAGGGCTGTGCGGGCACGTACCCTCATCATCGCACTCGTGCTGCATTAGGTCGTTATCCGGCGCGCATGAGACCATGAGAGTTCCCATGCCTTCCAACGATTCTATTCGCAATGTGGCGATCATCGCCCACGTAGACCACGGTAAAACCACGCTTGTTGACGCCATGCTTACCCAAAGCGGCCTTTTCCGCGCAAACGAGGAGGTGGCCGAGCGGATGATGGATTCGAATGAGCTGGAGCGCGAACGCGGCATCACCATCCTCGCCAAGGCCACCGGCTTGCGGTATCACGACATCAAGATCAATATCGTCGACACGCCCGGTCACAGCGATTTCGGCGGCGAAGTAGAGCGCGCGCTCAAGATCGTGGACGGCGTCATGCTGCTGGTGGACGCGAGCGAAGGTCCCTTGCCCCAGACCCGCTACGTACTGATGAAAGCGCTGGAAGCCCGCCTGCCGCCCATCGTGGTGATCAACAAGATCGATCGGCCGGACGCGCGCATTCAGGAAGTGCTCAACGAAGTCTACGATTTGTTCATCGACCTGGATGCGGCCGAAGATCAGCTTGATTTTCCAGTAATTTACACGAATGCGCGGTTGGGAATCGCGAAATCAGATCCAGAGGCGGAAGCCACCGATCTGCGGCTGCTGTTCGACACGATCCTTAAGCACATCCCTCCGCCAAAGGGGGATCCGGAGGGAATTTTGCAAATGCTGGTCGCGAATCTGGATTACAGCGACTACCTGGGGCGCCTGGCAATCGGGCGAGTCTTCAACGGGACGCTGCGCCATGGCGATGAGGTGTCGATTGCCAAGCTGGACGGATCGTTTCAGAAAACCAAGATCACCAAGCTGTATTCGTTTGAAGGCCTGAAGCGCGTCGACGAGACGGTCGGCCGGCCGGGAGATATTCTGGCCATCGCGGGCGTGGAGGGGATCACCATCGGCGAAACGTTGACGCACGTAGACACACCCGCGCCTCTGCCGCACATCCTGATCGACGAGCCGACCATCGCGATGACGTTCACCATCAACACCTCGCCGTTTTCGGGCCGCGAAGGCACCTACGTCACCTCGCGCAATCTGCGCGACCGCCTGGATAAAGAGCTGCTCACCAACGTCTCGATTCGCGTGGAAGAAGCGGGTGGTCCGGATTCGTTCAAGGTAATGGGTCGCGGGGAGCTGCAGCTCGCCATTCTGATCGAGATGATGCGGCGCGAAGGGTTCGAGCTGGCGGTGGGCAAGCCTGAAATCCTGACAAAAACCATTAGTGGGAAGCTGTGCGAGCCGCAAGAGCTGCTGGTGATCGATTGTCCGGAGGCCTACACCGGCGTAGTCATGGAGAAGATGGGCACTCGCAAGGGCAAGATGCAGAAGATGATCAACCATGGGTCGGGGCGCGTGCGCCTGGAATTTCTGGTGCCTTCGCGCGGGTTGATCGGGCTGCGCAGCGAGATGATGACGGACACCAAGGGCACCGCGATCATGAATTCGCTGTTCAACGGGTACATCGAATGGCAGGGTGACATTCCTTCCCGACCCACGGGATCGCTGGTGGCCGACCGTTCGGGCAAGACCACCGGCTACGCGATCTTCAATTTGCAGGAAAGAGGCGAAATGTTTGTGTCGCCGACGACCGAAGTCTACGAAGGCATGATCGTAGGTGAGAACGCGCGTGATACCGATCTGAATGTGAACATCGTCAAGGAAAAAAAGCTCACCAACATGCGCGCATCCTCGGCCGACGAGGCCATTCGGCTGGTCCCGCCGCGCCTGCTGAACCTAGAGCAGGCCATCGAGTTCATCCGGGAAGACGAACTGGTGGAGGTGACGCCCCAATCCATCCGCCTCCGAAAAAAGGTACTTAAGGCAAATCAACGATAGAGTATTTTGTTTTACCTTAAGCGCCTTTATTTTCAGCGATTTAGATGTGATTATTGAGGTTCCTATACTTTGCAAATGCCCCCGGCTCTGCGATACTAAACCTCAATAACGATGACTCTGGTGAGTGAGGCAATTGCCCGCTATCACAAACTCATCGAGAGCGAACCCTACATCGACCTGGCATGGGCGCATGCGCTCCAGGAGCGCATAAAGTCCGAAAAACTGGACGGAAGGCCCGTCTCGCCGGTGTTGCGGCCGCACTTGATTACGCAGAAGGACTACGCCGCCCTGGCGCGTGCCTCGGAGACCGTGCTCTCGGCGATCGCCCGTGTGGAGAAGCTGGCTCTGGAGACGCCCGCGCTGCTGGCGCGGATGCAGCTCCTGCCCGCAGAAAAAATGCTGGCGGCGGTGGATCCGGGGTATTCCTCAGTCGGAATCACGTCGCTGCTGGATGCATCGGTCAACAATGGTTCGCTGCGCTTCACCGGCTTCAGCGCGGAGGCGCCCGCGGGCGTCCTGTACGGAGACCCGCTGGCCGATCTGTATTACGAATCACCGCCGGTCAAGCAATTTCGGAAGAAATACAAGCTGCAGAAACTGGGCGGGGCCAAACACCTGCTGACCGGCTTGCTGAAGGCGTACAAGGAATTCGGCGGAAAACAAAAGAAACCGAATATCGCCATTGTCGAGTTCCGGGCGCCCTTCGCGGCCGCATCCAGCGATCACGCTCTGCTGGCCCAATTCTTCGCGCGCGAGGGATATCCGACCGAAGTGGTTTCGCCGGAGCAGCTCGAGTACCGCAATAATGTTTTGCGGAAGGGCGATTTCACCATCGACATTCTGTACCGGCGCATCAAGGTGCAGGAGTTCCTGGTGCGCTTCGATCTCAACCATCCGCTGGTGCGAGCGTACAAAGAGCGAGCTGTGTGCATGGTCAACAGCTTCCGCGCCGATATCGGATCCAAGCGCGTGATCTTCGACCTGCTTACCGACGAAAAAATCACCGGCAAGTTTCCAGTAGCCGAGCGCCGCGCGATCAAGGACTACGTGCCGTGGACCCGGCTGGTGCAGGCGACCAGAACGTCGCACAACGGCCGCATGGTGGACCTTCCCGAGTTCGTTATGAAGCATCGAGCCAAACTGGTGCTCAAACCCAACGACGATTCCACCGATCTGCATCCGGTGCGGGGGTCGGACGTAGACGACATGGCGTGGGAGAAGGCGCTGCGGCAGGCCATGCGAAGTCCCTTCGTGGTGCAGGAGACCGTGGAACCGACGCACGCCGTGTTCCCGCTGATGCAGTATGGCAGCCTGATGATGAAAGACATGGTGGTGCACCTGCATCCGCACGCTTTCCTGGGCAAGGTTTACGGCGCGTCAAGCTGGCTCAGCGTCGCGGGCTCGTCCGGTTTCTCGACGCTCACCGGGCTCGCACCAACCTTTCTGCTGGAAGGCAAGTAAAGCCAGACATATTCTTACCTATGGTAAGATTTTGGTATGGTCACCGTCTCCTCCAAAGGCCAGATCGCGATTCCTAAGGCGGTCCGCGACGCGCTGAATCTCTCGGAAGGCGCCAAGCTCCGGGTCGAACTGCGCGGGCAACAAATCATCCTGTCGAAAGAGCCCGGCTGGAAGAAGCTTGAAGGCGCCGCGGCTGGAACCGATCTGATCAAAGCGTTTGCAGCCCATAAAAAGCGGGAGCGCGCGCGTGAAGACTCGCGTCCTTGATTCGTGGGCGATCCTGGAATGGATCAATGCCAGGCAACCCGCCGGCAAGCTGGTAGCGGATGTACTGGCGCAGGCGGAAGCCGGCAAGATCCGGCTGCTGATGAGCGCGATCAATGCGGGCGAGATCTACTATTTTCTTCGCAAACATCATACCGTCACGCTTGCGGAAGACTGGCGTGCACTGTCGCAGACCCTTCCGGCGACCGTGGAAGTTCCTACCATGGCTGAGATTTGGGATGCCGCTGCACTAAAAGGACAGTTTCCGATTTCTTACGCGGACGCCTTCGCAGCGGCCTTGGCTCGGAAATACGATTGCGCGCTGATCACCGGAGACCGTGAGTTCCGGTCCGTGGCAAATCTGGAACTGCACTGGATTGGGCGACCCTGACCGAAGTGTCATTGGCGACTGCACCGCGTTAGGCGTACACTAAGGCCGGATAATCCAAATCCGCTAACGCACATTGCTTCCCGCAGTGCAGCTAACCGCGTACATTGGCCTCACTTGGTTCGGATGCCCACACCGGCAGACTTGGGAATCTTGGCGGTCTTCCGACGCGAAAGGATTCGAATTCTCCTGGATGGATGGTCCACTCTCACCTCTGGAACAGCTGGCGTCTGGTATCAACTTCCCCGTCGTGACGGTTTTGATGCCTGCAGTCAATCTAATTGAGGGGGATCTGGTCGGATCGCAGCGGGAGCTTCTTAGGCACCTACTGTAGCTTTTGCGATCCCATTACGCTGGATCGACGGCGTGCGAGGACCCGCACCATTATGCGAGCTAGGGCTTTGGATCGCTGACGACTCTCATCGTTACTCCGCCTTCTCGACCGTCACCTTAGCCCGAAGATTCGCCACGCCTGCAGTCGCGCGATCGTCGGTGACTGTGACCGCGATGGCATCATCGAGCCAATCGTGGATCGTGCCGTCGGGGTCATGCGACGCCAACGTAAGCGTGTAGGCGCGAGGACACAGATCGCACAAGAATGAGAACACTACCGTGACGGAATCTCCGACGGCCCGGGGACCCAGCTTGATCCGCTCCAGCTCCGTATTAGTGCCGTAGACCTCGAAGCCCACCTGCGTGCGAATCAGCAGCCCGAGTACAGGATTCTCCACGGCGTCGTTATAGCGCACGGTAGCGCGCACGGTCGCCATTTCGCCGCTCTTCCAAACGATGGTGGGCTTTCCTTCGGGACCAAGCGTCTCAATTGACATGAGCTCGGCACGTCCGTCGCCGTGCCGGAACGTCGGAGCCAGACGGGCCGGAAGCGTTTCGCCCCAACTGCGGACGCGCTCGGCGACATGTCTCCGGTACTTGGCAAGCGTCTCTTTAGGATCGCCCTTCGCCGCGATCCGTCCGCCGTCCAGCCACCAGACTTCGTCGCACAGCAGTTCCAGCAGGCTGTCTTCGTGCGAGGCCAGCAGCACTGTCGCCCCGCCGCGCCGCAGCCGATCGAGCCCTGTAAGCGTCCGCGCGCGCACCACCGCGTCCTGAGTAGCCAGTGCATGATCGAGCGCGATCACCGCGGCGGGCGCGAGGTTCAGCCCATCGCCCAAGGCCACGAAACGTCGCTCCGGACCGGCGCGAACTTCTCCACTTTCGGGTTGCGCTGCGCCGCCGGCGAGCTTCAGCAGTTCGCTCACACCTGAGCCTTTTTCGCCGATCACTCCGATGATGACGCCGGCCGGAGCTACCACCGAAATCCCGCTCAGGGGCGCCAAGGCCGCATTCCGAAACTCAAGCGACATTAAGAATCAGGATACGTCACCGGACGGGCTTGTCGTCAGAACAAGTATTTCTGTCCACGGTGTTCACCGAGGCTGTCACGCCGGGGCCGAATGAAATACAGCGGCGCTTCATCTGATGGCCTGAAATTTCGTTTTCGCGAATCACGTTTCCGCGCACCTGTTCCAGGCGCGAGCCCACGCCCCGCCCCAGATAGATTCCGCTTTGAAGCATCTCCGGCTCATCGGCTTTGTAGACACATGCAAATTCCCTGGCGCTTTCGTTGCAACCCGCCAGGTTCAGGTTTACGAAGCGATTCCCGATGACACGGTTGCCGCTGCCCATCAGGAACAATCCGCCGAACTTGGATCCATCGATCACATTGCCGCTGATCTCGATGTTGTTCGAATGCGTGTCGGGATGGGCATTGTTCATGGCGATGCCGAAGCTCCCGAACGGATAATCCGTAGCGCCTTTCCGATTCGTGCAGCGGTTGTCCCGCACGGCGCCGTCATGGAAGCCGTCCAGATTGATGCATTGGCCGTTGACCTCTTCAAATGAGTTGCCCACATATTCGGACTGATCCACGTTGCCGGCGGTATCGATGGCGATGGGTATGCCCTGATTTTCTATATCAACGACGTCGGCGGGAAAGCCGATGCGAGCTCCGGTGTTCTGCTCGATCCGCACCCTCGTGGCATGACCGAGCTGAAGGGCATCCCGGCCGATGGTGTCGAACTTATTTCGCGCGAAGATGCCGTCCTGCTGACGCGGCGCGCGAAAATTGGAATGCGTCCACAGTCCGTTTCCGAGTATTCCTTGGAAGGTCGATTCAGTCACCTCAAACTTCGAAGATCCTTCTTCGAACAAGATTCCTCCGCTCAAGTTGTTTCGCCCGCGCGCGTCCCTTGAACCCGAATCTTTCACTGTCGCGCCCGAGATGCGGACGCTGCGGGATTGGCTGACCAGGATCGGGAAATTGACCACATTGCTCAAGGTCAAGCGTTCGATCTGGAGACCCGTCACCTTGTTCGCCAACACACCGTTATCCGGATACCAGACGCGGAAAGCGTTCTCCGGCGGAGCCATCTCAAGCGGCTTGGCGAGTTTGTCGCGATTGCCGTCGATATCGAAATCGTGGAGGTGGATGCGCTCCGCGTTCTCGAGCACCAGCACAGCCCTGCCCTTGAAATTGTCCGCTGCTTTCAGGCGAGTTCCGTTGCCAACGATTTCCAGGTCGTGCGCGCCGGGAGCCAGCGTCAGTTCAGAGGAAATTTCCACCTGACCTTGCGGTAGGCGAATCACGCCAGTGGTTTGCGATGTGAGGGCCGCGCGTATACGCGCTTCGGGGGAATTCCCGCAGCCCAGCGCCAGTGTACAAAGCAGAAGCGCTAGACGCGCTACTGCTTGCTGGTCCACTGGCCGATCCAATCCAGGAACTGGGAATACCACAACACCGTGTTTTGCGGCTTCACGACCCAGTGGCCCTCATCCGGAAACAGAAGCAGCTTCGAAGGCACTTTCTCCGACTTCAGCGCGGTGAACAACTGCATCCCCTGGCTCACTGGAACGCGATAATCCTGCTCGCCGTGAATCACCAGGGTAGGCGTCTTGAATTCCTTGACGAAATAACTCGGAGACCACTTCGAATAAATCTCCGGGTTGTCCCAGGGCATGCCTTTGAACTCCCATTGGACGAACCAAAGTTCTTCGGTCTCGGCCGCCATACTGCGCAGATCGAACACACCGGCATGCGTCACGAACGCCTTGAATCGATCCGTATGACCGAGCATCCAGTCGACCATATACCCTCCATACGACCCTCCTGCGGCCGCCATACGGGCGGAATCGGCATAAGGCAATGCCGCCACGCTGTCCACCACCGCCATGATGTCCTCGTAAGCTTTGCCGCCCCAATCGCCGCTGATTTCCTCGGTATATTTTTGGCCGTAGCCGGTCGAGCCGCGCGGATTCGGCATCACGACCAGATACCCGGCGCCGGCGAACACCTGGGCGTTCCAGCGATAGGTCCACGATTCACCCCATGATCCCTGCGGACCGCCGTGAATCAGGAACAGCACCGGATATTTTTTCGTGGGGGAGAAATCGGGCGGTTTCACGACGAAGGCGTGCACGCGAGTCCGATCCGCGCTATCTGCATACATCTCTTCGAGCGGCGCGATCGCCGCACTCGACAACACGGCGTCGTTCAAGTGTGTAAGCGCCACCCCAGTGCCGCCATTCGACGTCGCACGATAAATCTCGGTGGGATGCGAACCGCTGACCTCGGTGTAAATCATCGTCCGCCCGTCAGAGGTGAACTGTACGTCATCCAGGGTCGATGCGCCCGCGATGATGTTGCGCGAGCCGCCGCCGGATGCCTGGATCATTTGCAGGCCGGTGCGTCCCCGATCCTCCACCGTGAAGAACAAGCGGGTGGAATCTGGCGACCACGTGACGGTTCCCACCCAGCGGTCCAGGTTTTCGGTCAGGCTGGTCGCGCGGCCGGTGGTCCGATCGAGCACCATGAGGCGCCACCGATCGCTTTCATACCCACCGCGCGCCTGCGACCGGAACGCGAGGAGTTTTCCATCCGGCGAGTACAGCGGCGTGTTTTCCGCCCCGGGGCCGCTGGTGATTTTCTTGACGTCGCCGCCGCCGATCGGCACCACATAGATATCCGAGTTGGTACTGGTGGCGGGATCCGGGTCTGCGTTCATGGCGAACGCAACCTCATTCGAATCGGGTGAAATCGCATAATCGTCCTGCCCGCCAAGAGAGAACGGCGGAACATCATTGGGTCCGGGTGTCAGATCTTTGATACCGGATCCATCCGAATCGACCACCATCAGGTGCCTGCGGCGCGCTCCCTGCCACTGATTCCAGTGCCGGTACAGCAGCGAAGTATAGATGCGAGCCTTGACCTTGCTTTTGGCTTCATCGTCGAGCTTGCGCTGGTTACACGCGTCGTCGGCGCTGCACTCCGGGTAGACGCTCGAAAGGAACACAAGCTTCTTGCCGTCCGGCGAAACCAGGATGCCTTCGGCCTCGGCCGCGAACTTGGTGACTTGATGGGGATTCGAACCGTCGGCATTCATTACCCAGATTTGAGAAGAACCGCCTCGGTTCGAAATAAAGAAGATCTGCTTGGAATCGGGCGACCAGCGGGGGCGTTCATTCACGCTTCCGTCAAAGGTGAGCTGGCGCGGAGTGCCTCCTTGCGTCGGGACCACGTAAACCGAGGTCGGCTTGGCGTTCTTGTCGAGATCAACCCTTTGCACGGTGAAAGCAACCTGGGCCCCGTCGGGAGAGAGTACCGGTTCGCTCATCCGCGCGAGCTTCAGCATCGTATCTACAGTAAACGGCTGCTTTTGCGCGACCAGCGCTGGGACGCAGATCGACGCACACAGAAGGACTA